>NZ_RZRQ01000730.1:0-697 GCF_003997785.1 Mesorhizobium sp. M7D.F.Ca.US.004.01.2.1
GGCCAAGACGCTGGTCCTGCACCGCACGGCGCGGTCACCCGTGCGGTGCAGGACCAGCGTTTTGGCCGAGACTTTTGACAGCAGCGGCCGCACATCGGCATCGCGCAGCGCCTGCAGCAGGCCGGCGACCGCGCCGGGGCTGGAGGCGGCCCTGAGCAGGCCGGCCCACCAGGCGCGGGCCTGACGGTCGTTGGCGACGCTCGGCGCGAAGGTTTCGATTTCGGCCGGGCCGCCCCAGCCGGCGAGCAGGCGCTGCTGCCACAGATCATATTGCGCCGCTGTGAGCGCGAACGGATAGTCGGGCGCATGGCTGCCCTTGGCAAGCGAGCCCCACAGAACCAGGCCGGCCAGCCGGTCGGGGTGGTCGACGGCAAAGCGGATGCAGCCCGGCCCGCCCTCCGAGGCGCCGACCAGCAAGGCTTTGCGGCTGCCGGCCGCATCCATCACCGCCAGAATGTCGCGCGCTGTGGCCTCGACGGTCGGGCGGGCGCCGACGCGGTCGGACAGGCCCATGCCGCGCCGGTCGAAGAGGATCAGCCGGCCGAGCCGCGACACGGCATTGAGCCAGGCGCAGCAGCTCCTGTCTTCCCAGATGCGCTCGACATGTGAGATGAAGCCGGGCACCAGCACGATATCGGCCGGGCCGCTGCCGACGGTCTGGTAGGCGATATGGATGCCGTCCACCGCGACATAGCGG
>NZ_RZRQ01000731.1:0-696 GCF_003997785.1 Mesorhizobium sp. M7D.F.Ca.US.004.01.2.1
GTTCATGGTGCTGGCTGCTTGCGCCTTCACCGGCATGGCGTTCACGCCGACAATCGGGCCGGCCTTCGCTTCGTTGAATCCGCCTGCCAACCTCGTCCAGGGTGCGCAGACGACGACCAGGACCGCGCGTCTGCCGATGCCGGTGACCGACTTCGCCTGCAAGGGCCAGGCCTGGGGCGCCGAGAGCATCGATTGCCTGCGCGCCATTGCCGAGCAGTCCGGAGCACACAAGAGCCGCGCAATCCGCATGATCGCCAATGCCGCGCCGTTGACCAGTACGCCGAACATTTTCTGATTTCTGTCGAAGCATGATCCCGAAAACCGGTTCCCACTTTGGGGATCGTGCTCTGACCCTCCCCGAGCGCCTCCAGCGCTCCTTTCGGCTCCCGCCGCGACGTCGGTTGGGGGCCGCTTTTTTATCCTTTTATTGCCGCTTGTTCGGCGATGGCCGACAGCACGCTGCGCACATCCAGCGTACTGAACGGCTTCTCCAGGATCTGCGGCCGCTGCTGTGCCGGCAGGGCCTCGATTTCGGCTTTCGCGCCGATCAGGTCGCCGGTGACCAGCACGAAACGCCGCGCCAGGTCGGGCTTTTCGGCGAGCAGCTCGCGATAGATCGATATGCCGCTGACGCCGGGCATGCGCAAATCCGAAAAGACGATGTCCGGCGGCATATGACCGCTCAAGGTCTGTCTC
>NZ_RZRQ01000732.1:0-695 GCF_003997785.1 Mesorhizobium sp. M7D.F.Ca.US.004.01.2.1
AGGTAGATGGAGACCAGGGTGAAGGACAGTGGTGCACCGCCGGGGATCAGCGCCATGACGCCGGTCAAGGCGCCGAGTGTAACCGGCGACGGCACGCCGGCCAGCCAGTAGGCAATGCCCAGCACCAGGCCCTCGCCAATGGCGATGACCGTCATGCCGGTCACGGTCGAAGAGATCGTCGCCGGCACGACGCGCGAGATCCGTTCCCATCTGGCCGGCAGAATGCGTTCGCCAAGGCGGTCGACCTGGCCGGCAAAATGCTCGCCGTCGCGATAGGCGAAGAACAGCGCGATCATCATGAACAGCAGCGTCAGGAGCAGGCCGAAAGCGCTGCCGCCGGCGGCCAGCACGCCGCGATAGATGCTGCCGATGTTGGCGCCGCTGACCAGCTGGATCAGTTCACCAATGCCGCCGGGATGGCCAAAATTGGTCGTCCACTGCTCGTTCAGCCACTCGCCCACGACAGGCATGGTAGCGATCCAGTGCGGTGTCACGGCACCGTGACGGTTGGTCTCGATCGCCCAGGCGACCCATTCGCGGACCTCGTTGATCGCATAGGTGCCGGCCAGCGCGATCGGTATCACCAGGAAGGCGAGGATGAAGAGGATGGCAAAGGTCGCGGCGATGGTGCGGTTGCCGCTGACTGCAACAAGCAGGCGGCGGTAGAGCGGCCAGCTGGCGAAAGCGATTACGAG
>NZ_RZRQ01000733.1:0-690 GCF_003997785.1 Mesorhizobium sp. M7D.F.Ca.US.004.01.2.1
GAACAAGCTAGGAAGCTCTATCGGGCGATGGCCGACGGAGAGCCCGACGATAACATGATAGCTTGGATCATCAGTCGTTAGGTACTGGCGGTTCATCGACGGCAGCTTCGTCAACTTCGGCTTCCATTTGATCGCTGACCGGCTTGACCTTGACGCCATCGTCCATCGGGACACTATCGAAGCCCTGCCGCCATGCGTCGGCA
The DNA here is from genome assembly GCF_003997785.1 of Mesorhizobium sp. M7D.F.Ca.US.004.01.2.1. Classification (NCBI taxonomy): domain Bacteria; kingdom Pseudomonadati; phylum Pseudomonadota; class Alphaproteobacteria; order Hyphomicrobiales; family Phyllobacteriaceae; genus Mesorhizobium; species Mesorhizobium sp. M7D.F.Ca.US.004.01.2.1. The sequence continues at coordinate 204 of NZ_RZRQ01000733.1, forward strand.
TGCTCCTGCCAATGTTGGGGTCGGAACAAAAACTGTTCCCAGCGACACGCTAAGGTCGAACCGAGCGTGAACGTCATGCGGCGTGGCGTAACCGAGCCGGAAGTCTGAGCGACCGGAAGCCTTCAGGCATCTGATGTTCTGCATCCCAGGTGTAGATGCCGGTCAGATTGATGTGTTCCCAGCTCAGCGGCGAGACGTGCTTGAGCAGATGGTCCGGGATCTCGCGATGCATTTTGCGCAAGTGGGTGACGGCCCGTTCGATATAGACCGTGTTCCAATGCACGATCGCGCTAACGACGAGGTTGAGGCCGGAGGCGCGGAACGCCTGGCTTTCGAATGATCGGTCACGGATTTCACCACGCTCGTGGAAAAAGACGGCGCGCTTCAGCTTATGCGCGGCCTCGCCCTTGTTGAGGCCAGCTTGGCACCTTCGCCGCAGTGCCGGGCTTGAGTACCATTCGATCATGAAGAGCGATCGCTCGATCCG
>NZ_RZRQ01000734.1:0-685 GCF_003997785.1 Mesorhizobium sp. M7D.F.Ca.US.004.01.2.1
TTCGCTGAGGGATGACGCCCTGTCGTGGTGCGGAAACAAACTTTCGGCAAATGGGGTTTATGCAACCAATTGCATTTGAATCGGTTTTAGGGCCATTGCCGTGGCGGTGACGCCGCTGACTGCCCGCTTACGGAATTTTCAATGAATATTCAGACGAACCCTGCCCAAATCGAGAAGACAAGCGCGAGCTTCCCGGCCATCACCGAAGAGCCGATCCGCTCCAATTACCTGCCCGAAGAGCGCCTTCGGCTGCTCGGTGAAAGCCTGGCAAAAGGCGACCTCACCGATCTGTTCGGCCTGACGCCCTTCGATTTTCAGGCGCGTGTCCGCGACAGCGCCAAGAAGATCCTGGAAGTCTACCGGTCAACCAATGCGGCGCAGGCGAGAGGCGAGACGATCACGCCGGCGGCACAATGGCTGCTCGACAACAATTATCTGGTCGAAGAGACCATTTTCCAGGTCAAGCGCGACCTGCCGCGCCGCTTCTATCGCCAGCTGCCGACCTTGAAACTGCCTGACAATGGCAGCGTGCCGCGCGCGCTGGCGCTGGCATGGACCTATGTGGCGCATTCGGACAGTTCCGTGTCGGCGACGATGTTCAAGGCCATCGTTCAGGGCTTCCAGTCGGTCGAGCCGCTGAAGATCGGCGAACTTTGGGCGCTGCCTTCGCTGTTGCGCTTCGTCC
>NZ_RZRQ01000735.1:0-680 GCF_003997785.1 Mesorhizobium sp. M7D.F.Ca.US.004.01.2.1
TCGTGGTTGCCGTCAGGTTGAGATAGGGCACCAGCGAGCCGGAGAAGCCGACCGTGCCTTCGGTGAAGGTCAGCCGCTTGCCGAGGATCGACAGCCGTCCGCGCTGCAGGGTGAAGGTGCCGACCGCTTGCGGCGACGAGGCCGGGCCGGTCAGCTTGAGCGAGCCGCCGAGTTCGGCATCGACGCCCCTGCCCTGGATGAAGATCTGGTTCGGCGCGTTGACCGTGACATCAAGCGCGAGGCCGGTGCCGCCGCCCTTGCCGCTGGTCGTCGGCGGCCGCAGTGCCTTGTCCTGCGCCTTGACCGCGCCTGGCGCGTTCTTGTGCTTGACGTCGAGCGCCGCCAGCGAGCCAGGCAATTTATCTGGAACGGTGATCACGGTCTTGGCAAGGTTGACGGTGCCGGCAATGACAGGTGCGGATGTCAGCGGTCCCTTGATCGTCAGGTCGCCGCCGAGATTGGCGGTCACCACCCTTCCGTCCGTATAGCGGCCGTCGACCAGCTTGATCGACAGGTCGGCCGGGAAACCCTGCGCCGGGTTGATCCCGACCGTGCCGCTGGCCGACAGGCTGCCGCGCGTCGACAGCGTTCCCGTCAGCCGGTTGATCCTGGCGACGCCGCCGGCGATCGAGACATCGGCGGCGTCGCCAGGATCAACCGGCTGACGGGAACGCTGTCGA
>NZ_RZRQ01000736.1:0-678 GCF_003997785.1 Mesorhizobium sp. M7D.F.Ca.US.004.01.2.1
TGACGGTCTCGACCGGCTCGGCCGAACGGTAGGCAGTCGCCGCGGCGACTGCCGGCGCTGCGGCCATGGATGCCATCGAAGCGGCCGGCTGAGCGCTAAACGCAGGCTGAGCGCTGAATGACGGCTGCTGCGGAACCGGCGTCACGCGGCTCCACGAACGGGCCGGCTCTGGCGGCGTGGAACGTTCCGCCAGCCAATCGAGAGAATCCGCCGAATTGTCCCGGGCCACCTCACGCGGGTCAAGGCTTTTGGCCAAAGCCGCGTCGAACGCATCGTTGTCGAAATCGACATCACCTTGCCCGGCAGCCTCCGAGCCCGAATCCAGGCCCTCAACTTCATCAAGCAGAAGATCGTCGAGATTCACGTCGGCCGCTTGCGCATCACCAAGGTGCTGAGGCTGCTCAGGCGAAGATTCATCAAGATCCCAGTGGAGGTCGCCGACAAGTTCGGCAGGTTCTTCCGCGGTCTCTGCTGCTTCGGCAGGCGGCGGGGCGGCGACAGCTGGCTGAGCAGTGGCGGGCTCGCTGGCCATGGGCACTGTGCGCGCCGTCATGGCGCCCAGCAGCGCATTCAACTCGTCTTCCAGGCTTCGTTCGTCCGCGATCGGGGCTTGCACCGGCTCGGCCACATCAGCGGCTGGCGCCACCGGCTGGACCGTAGCGGTGGCAACCTCTGTGA
>NZ_RZRQ01000737.1:0-674 GCF_003997785.1 Mesorhizobium sp. M7D.F.Ca.US.004.01.2.1
GGGCATGGCCTTACATGTCGCCCTTCAAGGCGCCGTTCGCCGACGGCTTTGCGACCCGTATCGTTGCCGTGCAGCCGGAGAGCCGCGGCAGCGTCAAGCTGGCATCGAGCGATCCGGTCGCCGCGCCGCTGATCCACCAGAACTTCCTGTCCTCGCAGCGCGACTGGCAGTCGCTTCGCGCCGGTTTTCGTGTTGCGCGCAACCTTGCCAGCCAGCCGTCCATGGGCCCGTTCGTTGGCGCGGAATTCTTCCCCGGCCCGAAATGCGAGAGCGACGAAGAGGTCGACGAGCATATCCGCAAGACCTCGATCACCGTGCATCATCCGGCCGGCACGTGCCGTATGGGTGTCGATGCGGAGTCGGTGGTCGATCCGGAATTGCGGGTGCGGGGCGTTGCCGGACTTCGTGTCGTGGACGCCTCCGTGATGCCGGATCTCGTCTGCGGCAACATCAATGCGGCGGTCATCATGATCGCCGAAAAGGCCGTGGATCTGATCCGCAGCCGCGCTCAACAGAGCGTGGCGGCCTGATAGCGGTCGCCGGCATGCAACCAAAATCTTTTGGTTGAGATAAAAATCTGTGTTGGTTGGACTGCCGCGTGAGCCTGCGCGGCCGTGGCGGGTAGGCTTCATTACGCCTTTCTGAGTGCATTTTGTGCGAATTTTGGCCATTTC
>NZ_RZRQ01000738.1:0-635 GCF_003997785.1 Mesorhizobium sp. M7D.F.Ca.US.004.01.2.1
CTCCAATCACCGGGATGCCATGAGCTTCGATCTCGTCATCAAGAACGCCAATGTGGTCACGGCTTCCGATACATTCCGAAGCGACATCGGGATCAGCGGCGGCAAAATAGTCGCATTGGCTTGCAACCTTAACGACGGGCGCGAAATCATTGACGCCGATGGGCTACTCGCCCTTCCTGGCGGCATCGACAGCCATGTGCATCTTGAACAGCCTGGCCCGCCTGAAATCGTCATGGCCGACAGCTTCGAGAGCGGCACACTCGCCGCCGCTTTCGGCGGCAACACGACAGTGATGCCTTTCTGTCTCCAGCAGAAGGGCATGGGCCTGCGGCAGTCGCTCGTTGACTATCATGCCGCCGCAGAAGGCATGTGCCATACCGACGTCAGCTTCCACCTGATCATCTCCGACCCTACCCCAAGCGTTCTGGGGCAGGAACTGCCGGCGCTGGTCGAGGCCGGGTACACCTCACTCAAGGTGTTCATGACCTATGACGATCTGGTCCTGAATGACCGGCAGATGCTCGAGGTCATGGCCGCGGCCAAGGAAACCGGCGCGTTGGTGATGGTGCATGCCGAGGGGTACGACACAATCCGCTTCCTGGCCGAGCGGCTCGAACGAGCAGGCAAGACTGCAC
>NZ_RZRQ01000739.1:0-635 GCF_003997785.1 Mesorhizobium sp. M7D.F.Ca.US.004.01.2.1
GCCCCCATCGCCATCTCCATGGGGGCGCTGGCCCATGCTGCGGATGATGGCCGCCGCGGGCAGCGCGCCGAGCGCCACGCCGATGTTGAAGCCGGTGATCGGCGCCGTTGCCAGCGATTTGTCGGGGCCAAGCAGATATTGCCCGGCCAGCGCCCCCATGGAGATGGCGATGGGGGCCGCCGAGCCGATGATCGCCTGCGAGGCGGCGAGGATCAGCGCGGTGCGGCGCGCCTCCTTGCTGGCCCCGACGGCGATTGCCGTCATGATGCGTCCTTGCCGCGCCCCTCGCCACGCACCCGGCGTGACACACGGTCGAGCACGGCATTGACCAGCTTCGGCTCGTCTTCCTCGTAGAAAGCCTTGGCGATGTCGACATATTCGGAGACGATAACCGCGACGGGGACATCCTCGCGCTTCATCAGCTCGTAGACGCCGGCGCGCAGAATGGCGCGCAGCGTCGAATCGAGCCGCGACAGCGGCCAGTCCTCGGTCAGCGCCTGGCGGATGATCGGATCGATGGTCTTCTGGTTCTCGACGACACCCGCCAGGATGGCGCGAAACCATTGCGCATCGGCCTCTCGGTAGAGCGCGCCGTCGACTTCCTTGCCGAGACGAAACGCCTCGTATTCGGCGGT
>NZ_RZRQ01000073.1:0-22257 GCF_003997785.1 Mesorhizobium sp. M7D.F.Ca.US.004.01.2.1
TTCTGATACTGCGAATAGCGGTACTCGAGACCGACGGTCATATTGCTGGAAACGGCTGTTTCCAGGCCGCCACCGATCGAGAAGCCGCTGGAGCCCCAGTCGTAGATGTCGGCGCTGCCGCCACCCGGTGCTTCTGCATGCAGATCAAAATGCTGCCAGCTGTAACCGCCGAGCACATAGGCCAGGGTTGATTCGTTGACCTTGGCACCAATTCGAGCGAGGGCATCGAAGCCATAGTCGGCGTCGCCCTTGATTGAGCCACCGCCGAGATCGAGCTTGGACTGGATGCCAGAATAACGGGCGTCCAACTGAACGCCTGCGACCCAGCTGCCGAAATCATGATCATAACCGACGCTGGCCTCGCCGAACACGCCTTCGCCGCCGATGCCGTCCAACTCAACGGCACCTAGGAGCGTCAGGTCATGCACCATCGTGCCGGCACCGAGCGCACCTCCAACATAGAACCCGCTCCAGTTGTAGGCTGGGGTAGCAAAAGAAGTGCCGCCACCATTCTGCGCGCCGAAGCGATAGTTGGCAGCAATATGGAAGGTGTGGGTGGACGGCTCGACGTTCAGAGGGGCGCCGCCAAGATTGAGGACCGACTTGTCGCCGTAGTCTGCATAGCGATATTCGGTCTTCAGCGTCCAGTTGCCACGCAGCGCGGTTTCCATGCCAACGCCGAGAACATAGCCACTGCGGTCCTGCGAAAATTCCAAGCCGTCCGCTGCGCCCGACCCATCAAGCTTGAAATGCTGCCAGGTATAGCCACCAAGCACATAGCCCAGCGTATTCTGATTGAGCAGGTAGCCGGCGCGCAGGCCAACATCGAAGCCATAGGAGTTTGTCAGATCGACATCGCCACCTGCAATGCTCAACGAGGGACCGATGTTGCTCAAATTCGCGTCGATGAAACCGCCGAGCAGGAAACGCTCCGAAACCATGTAGTCGTAGCCTGCGGTCAATTCACCAAACACGCCATTTCCACCAAGGCCATTGAAGCCCAGGCCCGGCACGCTGAACTTATGCACACTGGCGCCAAAGCCGCCGCCAATGCCGACGTAGGCTCCGCTCCAGTTGAAGCCGCTCGCTTCGACTGGCTGCACGACGTCGGCCGCGTGAGCGGCAGACATCAAAGCTACGAGTGACACAGCGGAAAAAAGAAAAGACTTCGCAGAAACGCGAATGAACATAGCCCAAACCCCTAATTAATAAGCCCGGAATCTTCCTAGCAAGGAGTCGGCTAATTTAGGTATGGCAAAAATGCAACAATGTTAGGCAAAGTGCCGTAACGGCACATGTTTTTGATTCCGAATTGCCTGAAAAACAGGCGCCGATATCCTTGATTTCTCGAAGAAAAACCCGCCGGCGTAAACCGGCGGGCTGACAGGAGAAAGTTTTCCTAGGTGAGATTTCAGGCCGCGAGAACAGCTTTCGGCTCGACCAGTTCGTAGCCGAGTGCTTCGGCGACCGCCCGGTTGGTGATCTTGCCCTTGTGGACATTGAGGCCGTTGCGCAAATGATGGTCGTCGACCAGCGCCTTCAGGCCCTTGTCGGCAAGCTGCAGGCCGTAGTGAAGCGTCGCGTTGTTGAGCGCATGGGCTGACGTGACCGGCACCGCGCCCGGCATGTTGGCGACGCAATAGTGGATGACGCCGTCGACCTCGTAGGTCGGATCGGCGTGAGTGGTGGCATGCGAGGTCTCGAAGCAGCCGCCCTGGTCGATGGCGACGTCGACCAGCACCGAGCCCTTCTTCATGCCCGAGAGCATTTCGCGCGAAACCAGCTTGGGCGCCGCGGCGCCCGGGATCAGCACCGCGCCGACGATGATGTCGGCCGAAAAGCACTCTTCTTCCAGCGCTTCGACAGTCGAGTAGCGGGTATGGACGCGACCGGTGAAGAGGTCGTCGAGCTGGCGCAATCTCGGGATCGAACGATCGATGATGGTGACATCGGCTCCAAGCCCGACCGCCATCCTGGCAGCGTGCAGGCCGACAACGCCGCCGCCGAGCACGGTGACCTTGCCGGGCAGCACGCCGGGCACGCCGCCGAGCAGCACGCCGCGGCCGCCATTGGCCTTCTGCAGCGCCGTGGCTCCGGCCTGGATCGACAGACGTCCGGCGACTTCCGACATCGGCGCCAGCAGCGGCAGGCCGCCACGATCGTCGGTCACGGTCTCGTAGGCGATTGCCGTCACGCCGGACGCAAGCAGGCCCTTGGTCTGTTCCGGATCCGGGGCAAGATGAAGATAGGTGTACAGGATCTGGCCTTCGCGCAGCTGCGCCCATTCGTTGGGCTGCGGCTCCTTGACCTTGACGATCATGTCCGACTTGGCGAACACGTCGGCGGCCGTCTTGGCAATCGTGGCGCCGGCGGCGCGGTAGGCGTTGTCATCGGCGCCGATGCCGGCCCCGGCGCCGGTCTCGACCAGCACTTCGTGGCCGTGGGCGACATATTCGCGGACCGAGCCGGGGGTGAGGCCGACGCGATATTCGTGGTTCTTGATTTCCTTGGGGCAGCCGACGCGCATTTTCTTCTCCTGATCCGGCCCTTTTGGGCTCGTTCCCTGTATGGATGGAGTGAACCACGAATCGGTGTGCAGGTGTTTGCGAATGCGCTTGCGCGGATGGGCGCGTTTCGATAATTGTTGCGCAAAATAGCAGGATATTCGCAGGATTCACGAAAAATGCCGCTCGACAGGATTGATATCGCCATTCTCGAGACTCTGCAGAAGGATGGCAGGATACCCAATGCAGCACTTGCCGAGAAGGTTGGCCTGTCGCAGTCGGCCTGTTCGCGCCGGCTCGACAATCTGGAGAAATCCGGAACCATCCGCGGCTACCACGCCCGGCTTTCCAATGCAGCACTTGGCCACCAGATGACGGCGATCGTGCACATATCGCTGTCGGGACAGTTCGAGAAGACGCTGTCGGATTTCGAGGCGGCGATCAAGCGCTGCCCGAACGTGCTGTCGTGCCATCTGATGTCGGGCGAATACGACTACATCCTGCGCATCGCGGCAAAGGATCTCGTCGACTATGAGCGCATCCACAAGGAATGGCTGTCGGCGATGCCGCATGTGACCAAGATCAATTCGTCCTTTGCCTTGCGCGAAATCGTCGACCGGACCGCCATGGGCATGAAGCCGGAAATGGCCTAGGTCACCGTTACGATCCGATCCATCGGGATATCGTGCGGTTGCGGATAGATGGTGGCGATGCGCTGCAGCTCATAGCCGACGCCGATGACCAGCGGCTTGAATGGCATGGCGGCCAGTGTGCGGTCGAAGAAGCCGCCACCATAGCCCAGGCGATAGTTTGACGGATCGATGCCGACGATCGGCGAGATGACGATGTCGGGCAGCACCGGATCGCCCTCGGCGGGGATCGGGATGTTCCAGATGCCTTTTTCCAGCCGATCTCCGGATTTGTAGGTACGGAAGATCAGCGGTTGCCCTTTCTCCACGACGATAGGCAGCGCTGTGCGGCCACCGCGTTCATTGATGGACGCCATCCATGGCCGTAGATCCGGCTCGCCGCGAAACGGCCAGTAAAGGCTGACCATGCGGCCGGCGATCTCGCCGATGATCGCGTCGAGGCCTTCGGCGATGCGTTGCGACATGACGGTTCGCGCGTCGGCCGAAACGGCAAGACGCGCGGCGATCAGGCGTTCGCGCTCGGCCTTGCGCCAGCGCCTAACATCGGTCCAGTCGCTTAGAGGCGCACGGAATTCCGGATCGAGTTCATGCATGAAACAGGGCGGCGAAGAATATTGCGCCGGAGCCTCATCGTCATGATCGTCGGCCATGCCTCACCTCATCGCGTGTTCGATGACGCTATACCTCGCGATACGATACAACATGTGCATTCACGACATGGAACGACGAGTCTCAGGCACCGGCGGTCTGTTGCTGCGTTGCACAAAAGTACCTACATCTGGGGCAGGCAATATTGCCCGTCAGGGGTGAATTGAGATGAACCAGGCCAGCCTTCGTATCGTCGTTGTCGGCGCGGGTTTCGGTGGTCTCGAATTCACGCGAGCGCTTGGTGGCGCACCGGTGCGCATCACCATGATCGACAAGCGCAACCATCACCTTTTCCAGCCACTGCTCTACCAGGTGGCGACCACGGCGCTGGCGACGTCCGAGATCGCTTGGCCGGTCCGCCACCTCCTGCGCAAGCGCAAGGATGTGACGACGCTGCTTGCCAATGTTGTCGGCATCGATCGTGCCGGCAAAAAAGTCCTGCTCGATGACGGTAGCGCGGTCGCTTACGACACGCTGCTGCTCGCCACCGGTGCCCGCCACGCCTATTTCGGCCATGACGAATGGGAGTCTTTCGCGCCCGGCCTGAAGACGCTGGAGGACGCCACCACGGTTCGGCGGCGCATTCTTTTGGCCTTCGAGCAGGCCGAGCGAGAAACCGATCCCGCCAAACGCCAGGCGCTGCTGACCATTGCAATCGTCGGCGGCGGGCCGACCGGCGTTGAGCTGGCCGGCACCATCGTCGAGCTCGCGCACGACACGCTGCACGGCGAGTTTCGCAACATCGACACGCGGCAAACGCGCGTGGTGCTGATCGAAGCCGGTGACCGCATCCTTGCCAATTTCGCACCGAAACTTTCCGACTATGCCGGCAAAGCGCTCGAGCGGCTGGGCGTAACGATCGAACTCGGCCGGGCTGTTACGCGTTGCGACGCCGAGGGCGTCGTCTTCGGCGACAAGCAATTGGCGGCGAAGACGATCCTGTGGGCGGCGGGCGTTGCCGCTTCACCAGCCGCCGAATGGCTCGGCGCGGCCGCGGACCGGGCGGGCAGGGTGCTGGTCGAGCCTGATCTGAGCGTGCCTGGCAGCCCGGAGATTTTCGTCATCGGCGATGCCGCTCATGTCCTGCGGCCTGACGGGCGGCCCGTTCCCGGCGTAGCACCAGCCGCCAAGCAGCAGGGCCGGCATGTTGCCACCACCTTGAAGGCGCGGCTTGCCGGCGACACCGTCGCGCGGCCGTTCCGCTACCGGCATGACGGCGATCTCGCCACGATCGGCAAGCGCGCCGCGGTGATCGATTTCGGCTGGATCAAGCTGACCGGCTGGGCGGCCTGGTGGCTGTGGGGGATTGCTCACATCTATTTCCTGATCGGCTTTCGCAACCGGCTTGCGGTTTCGTTGAGCTGGCTATGGATCTACGCGACGGGCCAGCGCAGCGCGCGGCTGATCACCCAGGGCGACGACGACAAGGGCTGATCTTCTTCGGCTGCGTATGTTCATCCGCGCGTCATCTGTTGCTGATCGACTGATGTTTGGCGCGCGCAACTTCTTGAATGGACTTGGATGAGTTTCAGAGCGAAATTCGCTTTGGGGCAGGGCCTGTTACGTCGTCGAAGGAGAAAACATGTCGCAACTGCTCCATCCCGTGTCCCGCCGCGATCTCCTTGCGGGCGCCGCCGCAGGGGCACTGATCATGCTGCATCCGTTCTCCGCCCGCGCTCAAGGTAACCAGGCGCATCTCCGGATCATGGAAACCACCGACATCCATGTGAACGTGCTGCCTTACGATTATTACGCCGACAAAGCGAACGACTCGATGGGGCTGTCGCGTACGGCTTCCCTGATCGACGCCGTACGCAAGGAAGCCGTGAATTCCATGCTGATCGACAATGGCGACCTGCTGCAGGGCAACCCGATGGGCGACTACATCGCCTATGAGAAAGGACTGAAGGACGGCGACCTGCATCCGATCATGAAAGGCATGAACCTGCTCGGCTACGAGTGCTCGACGCTCGGCAACCACGAATTCAACTACGGCCTGTCATTCCTGGACAAGGTGCTGGCCGGCGCTAATTTCCCCTTCGTCTGCGCCAATCTGATCCGCGGCACCGAGCTGGCCGCGAACCCGCGCGACGACAAACTCTACCTCAAGCCCTATGTCATCCTCGACAAGAAGATCAAGGACGGTTCGGGCGCCGAACTGCCGATCAGGATCGGCATCATCGGCTTCGTGCCGCCGCAGATCATGGTCTGGGATCTCAAGAACCTCGAAGGCAGCGTCAAGACGCGTGACATCGTCGAGGCGGCCAAGGCCTGGGTGCCGCAGATGAAGGAAGAGGGCGCCGACATCGTCATCGCGCTCTCGCATTCCGGCATCGACGTGAAGCAGGGCGACATGATGGAGAACGCTTCGTTCTTTGTCGCCGGTGTCGATGGCATCGATGCGGTGTTCACCGGTCACCAGCATCTGGTGTTCCCCGGCAAGAAGGACTTCCAGTCGCTTGAAGGTGTCGACACGCAGAAAGGCACGCTGCAGGGCAAACCCGCCGTCATGGGTGGATTCTGGGGCTCGCATATGGGGCTGATCGACCTGATGCTGGAACGCGACGGGTCGAAATGGAAGGTCGTTTCAGCCACTTCCGAGGCGCGGCCGATCTTCGAGCGCGTCGACAACAAGAACAAGCCGACTGTCCCCGACGACAAGCGCATCATCGCGGCACTCGAGCAGGACCACCAGGCGACACTGGCGTATGTGCGGCGTCCCGTCGGCAAGACCTCCGCGCCGCTCTATTCCTATTTCGCGCTGGTCGCCGACGATCCGTCGGTGCAGGTCGTTAGCCAGGCGCAGACCTGGTACCTCAGGGACATTCTCAAGAACACGCAATGGAAGGATGTGCCGCTGCTGTCGGCGGCCGCTCCGTTCAAGGCCGGCGGGCGCAACGGCGCCGACTATTATACCGACGTGCCGGCAGGCGATATCGCTATCAAGAACGTTGCCGACCTCTACCTCTATCCCAACACCGTGCGTGCGGTCGAAATCACCGGTGCGCAGGTCAAGGAATGGCTGGAAATGTCGGCCGGCATCTTCAACCGGATCGAGCCAGGGAAGGCCGATCAGGCCCTGATCAACACCGACTTCCCATCCTACAATTTCGACGTCATCGACGGCGTCACCTACAGGATAGATCTGTCGCAGCCGCCGAAATACGATGCCAAGGGCGGGCTGGCGAACGCCGGCGCCAACCGTATCGTCGACCTGAGTTTCGATGGAAAACCAATTGATCCCAAACAAAAATTCGTCGTTGCGACCAACAATTACCGAGCCGGCGGCGGCGGCAATTTCCCCGACATCAATGCCTCGAAGATCATCTACGAAGCGCCGGACACCAATCGCGACGTCATCGTTCGCTACATCGTCAGCGAGGGCACGATCAACCCGTCGGCGGACGGCAACTGGTCGTTCGCACCATTGCCTGGAACCAGCGCCGTGTTCGAAACCGGCGCCAGGGCGAAGGATTTCATTGCCGAGGTGAAGTTGCTGAAGATCGAGCCGGCGGGTGAGGGCGAAGCAGGATTCGCGAAATACCGCATCCTGCTTTGAAGGGTGGTTCGGTTCGGGTCGGCTCGAATCCAGGCCCTATGGCGTGGATTCAGCCGGCGGCGCGAACGCTTCTTGATGTCAGGCATGATGAGATCCAGCGCATCCGTGGAAATGCCGCCGGAATAGCCGTTCGGCAGCTGCTTGATCAGTTCGGGATCGTCGAGCCCTTGCGAAAAGTCGCCGCCGGAATAAGGGCCGCGCAGGTAGACGCGGCTATCGACGCCTTGCATGCGATCGAGAAACCGGTTTGGCCAACCCCACATCCATTTTGCGATGTTGACGGGGATGAGCAAGGTGCCATTGCGGCAGGCATCTGGAACGTAGCCGCTCCAGCCAATCGCGGCATAGCGCAGGATGCATTGCGTCAGCGACGCGCGGCTTAGCGTATGCATGTCCGGTAGCGCGGCCTTGACCGCGGCAACCGGATTGTCGCCGCCATAGACCGACAGATAGAAGCGTTCGGCAGGCGACAGCGTGGCGAGCCGTGCGGCCAGCTTTTCGCCTTCGCCCGGGTCGTTGCTCTTGACGTTGATGTTGAAGCGGTGGGCCGGGAAATGCGACAGAACCTCATCCAGCGATGGCATCATGCCGATACCCGTCCCGCGAAAGGGAAAACTCTTGCCGCCATCCGCGGTGTAGCCATAGCCGACATCGAGCGTCTTCAACTCGGCCATGGAATGGTTGCGTGTTTCTCCCTTGCCTTCCGTGCGACAATCCAGCGTCCAGTCGTGGAAGACGGCGAACTTGCCGTCCGTCGTCGGGTGGACATCCAGTTCAAGCGCGTCAGCGCCCAGCGCGAAGGCGGCCTCCATCGAGGGGATCGTGTTTTCGAGGTAGGCATGGCGCGGCGGCAACATGCGACTGGCCGTGCAAGTCTCACCCGTTATACCTTCACGTGCGTAGTCCTGAGCAAGGCCGCGATGGGCGAGCACCTCCGGGCTGCCGGCGCGGCTCGACAACAGAGAGGTGTTGTTGAGCCGGATGCCCGCCGCAGCGACAACAATGACGCCGAAGAAGATCGTCCGTTTGCGCATCAGGTGATTTCCGATTCGTCCGTCCTGCGCGGCATCCTGCTTCGCGATTGGACTTTTTGACGGCGACCGAGCGACGATATCGAGATCATGCTCGACATCGCCTGGTCAGCGGCAATGAATCGAAGAGCGTTCTCGACTTACGCCTTGTAGACCACCTGGCGCACGTCGATGTAGCTGGCGCGGAATCCGGCCTCGCAATAGTGCAGGTAGAACTCCCAGAGCTTCTTGAAGCGGTCGTCGAAGCCGAGCGGGACGATCTTCTCCCATGACGCCCAGAACCGGTGGCGCCATTCGGCGAGCGTACGCGCGTAATCGTCCGGAAACACGCGCTCGCGCAGATGGGCAAGGCCGTGATCCTTGCCGAGTGCTTTCAGGATCGACGGCGTCGGCAGCATGCCGCCCGGGAAAACGTAGCGCTGGATGAAATCGGGCCTTGCGCGATACGTATCGTAGGCGGCTTCGTTGATGGTGATGATCTGCAGGCCGGCGGTGCCGCCGGGCCTCAGGCAGGCCTTCATCTTGCCGAAAAACACAGGCCAGTATTTCTCGCCGACCGCCTCGAACATCTCGATCGAGGCGATGCGGTCATAGGTGCCGGTTTCGTCGCGATAGTCCTGCAGCTTGATGTCGACCTTGTCGGCAAGCCCGGCCTTGGCGATACGCGCCTTGGCGAAATCGTGCTGCTCGCGGCTGATCGTCAGCCCGGTCACCCGGCAGCCGATCTCGCGTGCTGCGAATTCGGCGAAGCCGCCCCAGCCACAGCCGATTTCCAGCACGTGGTCCTTCGGACCTATCCCTGTATCCTTCGCCAACGCACGATATTTGGCGGCTTGCGCGCTTTCCAGGTCGTTGGCACCTGTCGTGTAGAGCGCCGAAGAATAGGTCATGCTCGGATCGAGCCATTCCTTGTAGAAGGCGTTACCGAGGTCGTAATGCGCCGAGATGTTGCGCTTCGAGCCGGTGCGCGTGTTCTGGTTGAACCAGTGGCGAATGCGCTGGACGGTATTGATCAGCCAGCTGGTGCCGCCCGCGATACGCTCGCCGACGACCGAATTGACCACGAACAGCTCCAGGAAGCTGGTCACGTCGGGGCTGTCCCAATCGCCGTCCATGTAGGATTCGGCAACGCCGATCGTGCCGCCAGAAAAGGCGCGGCCCGGCAAGCGCCAGTTCTTGAGCACCAGTTCGGCGTCCGGGCCGGGTCCCTTGCCGCCGACGAGGACGGCGCGCCCGTCCGGCATCCTGACCTTGAGCGACCCGCGTGGCAGGTTCATCGCCGCTGACAGCACCATGCGGGCCTTGGCCGGCAGGCCCTTGACGATCTCGGCAAAATTGAATTCGTCCAGCCTGACCGCGTCGCTCAATGCTGCGCCAAAATGTTCCTTGTGTGCCATCTCACGCCCCTGGATTTCCGCGGTGTCGGCGCAAATTGCCGGGCCGCGGTTCTCTTGGATCATTCGCCGGGTTCGAACGCCTTTGCCTCATCACGGGTGCTGACCGGCTGAGTGAAGGGCGGGCTCGAACGAAAAGCGCGCGCTCCTTTTCCCCTGAGCTTCAGCACTTCCCAGTGAATCCCTGCGACAATCTTCCACGTCATGAGGGGGGACTTCAAGAGGCAGGCTGCAAACGGGGCTGTGCCAAGCGGGGTCGCTCTCGCTGGCGTGGATCTGCCTTTTACACAGCAAGGGCCGAACGCGCCAAAAACGCCTATGGCTGCTCCCTTGCTTGTGCGATAGATTTAGCCATGCGTTATGTAGTCGTCATTGCCGCCATCACGTTTTTCCTGATCTGGGACGGCCTATACAATCAGGGCCGGTATCTGGACTCCACGGTAAGGGGTGTCTCGCACGTCGTGCGATCCGTCACCGGCTAGCGTCCATTCGAACGACTGGCAGCCGCGACATCCTTGTCGATTGACGCCACCGTCCTGCCGTCACAAAAGACCCCAGCATTTTGATCGAGGAGGCGGGGTTGATCCGACATATCGTTTTCTTCAGCGCGCGGCGTAAAGAGGATGTCGAGGCCGTGCGCACCGGTCTGTTGGCGCTCGGCAACATCCCCCATTCCAGCCTTTTCGAGGTCACCTTGAACACCAAGGTCGATCCGCTGTCGGATGAGGTCGACGTGGTCGTCTATGCGGAGTTCGCCGATGACGCCGCGCTGGCCGCCTACAAGGCGCACCCGCTCTACGCGCAGACCACCAGCAAGGTCAAACCAATGCGCGAACTGCGTTATTCCGCCGATGTTGTGGCCGGCAGCTGATCGAGGACTGCCCCAGATGATGCCTTTTTTCGGCGTCGGTGAACTGGTGAGGCGAACTGGCCGGGATTGCGATCATGTCTTGAACCGGTTTGCGGAATGATGCACATCGCGCCTGCATGACCCGAACCACTGGCACTCATCCGCTCGATCACCTGGTGCTGCCGACGCAGAGCCTTGAGGTGGCGCGAGCCCGGCTCGCCGCGCTTGGCTTCGTCGTTGCCCCGACCGGCATCCATCCCTTCGGAACCGAAAACTGCTGTGTGTTCCTCGCCGATGGCGCCTATCTGGAGCCGCTGGCGATCGGTGATGAACGGGCCGCGACGCAGGCCATTGCAGAGAGCAATGTGTTCGTCACGCGCGACCGCATCTATCGCGAGAGCAACGGCGATGAGGGCTTTTCGGCGATGGTCCTTGCAACCGGCAACGTCGACGCCGACCATGCGCGCTACCTCGAAGCAGGCATCTCGGCGGGCGACATGCTGAGCTTCTCGCGCGCCTTCACGGACACGGCGGGCAAAAGCGACATCGCATCGTTCAAGCTCGCCTTCGCGGCCGGAGCCGAAGCCACGGACGCCTTCCTGTTTGCCTGCGAGCGGGTCAACGCGCCTGATGTGGACCGCACGGCTTTGCAGGCCCACGCCAACGGCGCCACCGGAATTGTCGAGATCGTTGCGGTCAGCGATGCGCCTGGAGAACAGCATCGGCTGATTTCCGTGGCGGTAGACGCTCCGACCGCCAATGGGCATGGCGGCACGTCTCACTTGCCGAATGCAGATTTGACCGTGCTTGATCGCGCGTCTTTCACCGCGCGCTTTGGCCTGCCGGCTGGCGCGCCGACGGACCTTCGCTTCGCCGCTGTGGTCTTTTCGGTCCGGCGCGCCGATGTCACATCGAGGCTGCTTGCAGCCAATTCCATCCAACACGATATAGCGGGCAATGATATTGTCGTGCAGCCTGCGCCTGGACAGGGCGCGGCTTTCATTTTCCGGGAGATCCCATGAGCAAGCCGCAAGCGCCCAATTCGATGGCGCCCAATTCGTCGGTAACCGTCGGCAATGTCGTCTTCGACAACAATGCGGCGCTGTCGCTGATCGCCGGCCCTTGCCAGTTTGAATCGCGCCAGCATGCCTTCGACATGGCCGGCGCGCTGAAGGAACTGACCGGCAAGCTCGGCATAGGCCTCGTCTACAAGACCAGCTACGACAAGGCCAACCGCACCTCACTGTCCGCGACCCGGGGTGCCGGCATGGACGCAGCCCTTCCCGTCTTCGACGAACTGCGCAAGGAATTTTCACTCCCCGTGCTGACCGATGTCCACACCGAGGAGCAGTGCGCCATCGTCGCGCCGCATGTGGACGTCCTGCAGATTCCGGCTTTCCTGTCGCGCCAGACCGACATGCTGGTCGCCGCCGCCAAAACCGGCAAGGTGATCAACGTGAAGAAGGGACAATTCCTCGCCCCTTGGGACATGAAGAACGTCGTCGCCAAGATTACCGGCTCCGGCAACGCCAATGTGCTGACCACCGAGCGCGGCGCGTCCTTTGGCTACAACACACTGGTGTCCGACATGCGTGCTCTGCCCATCATGGCCGAGATCGGCGCGCCGGTGATCTTCGACGCCACGCACTCGGTGCAGCAGCCGGGCGGGCAGGGCGGATCCTCGGGTGGTGAACGCCGCTTTGTCGAGACGCTGGCCCGCGCGGCTGTCGCTGTCGGCGTTGCCGGCGTGTTCATCGAGACCCACCAGGATCCGGATAATTCGACCTCTTCCGACGGCCCGAACATGCTGCCGTTGAAGGACATGCCGGCCCTGCTCGAGCGGCTGATGGCATTCGATCGCATCGCCAAGGGCCTCTGAAACGTCCGAGGATACTTCCGGCATCGCATCAATTGTTCTGGCCCGACCGCCTCATGTCGATCGCGAACACCGCATAATAGTCGACGCCCGGCATCGGCGCCGTGACCGTCAGGATCCAGCGGACATTACCGTGCTGGCGCTCGTAGACCGGCGGTCCGTTGGATGGCAGCGCGTCCGCCGGGATTGCGAACGCAAAGGGGATGCCCGCGCTCGACTGCACCGAACCACGCGGGACGACGAGCTTTTCCTGGTATTTGAGTTCTTCCTTGTAGGTCGATTTGTCCTCCGCGATGGTGTTCACAATTGGTCCGCCGACGCGGTAGGTGCGAATGCAACGAAGTAGGACGGTGTAGTCGCCGCTGGGGCTGAGGTCGCGGCTGGAGCGAACCAGGCCCTCGAAGTGTCCGCCGGGTCTTGCCGGGCCGGCCTGCAGTGTCGTCGCACCGAATTTGCGCACGCGCAGCGTGTCGCGGATCGCCTTTGGCAACGCGTAGAGCCCGATCACCCCGAACACGACCGGTACGAAGACGAGCGGATTGAATTCGCGGTCGGTCACATCGAAGTTGAGCGGCAGCTCGAAATACCAGGGGATCAGGATGGCGATCAGCACCATGGCGCCGGCAAAGAAGTAGCCGCTGGACGCGTTGGCGGCATTGGCGTCGACCACCGGCGGCTGCGCCGCTGCTGGCTGCTGACTGCGCCTTCGGGCCATTGCCGCCTCCCCAAACGACTGGACGCCCCTTCAATGCCACGCCGGGCGGCGGCATGACAATGGTCCCAGGGGCGCCAGCGCTTGTGATCGGCATAAGCCGGCTGTACGCTTGCCCGGCAAATGAGCGTTTTGGCAGGAGGAAGCCATGTCTGTTGCCCGCGTCACCGAAATCACATCATCGTCGAAGAAGAGCTTTCAGGACGCCATCGAAAAGGGAATTGCGCGCGCTTCGAAAACCCTGAAGAACGTCGAAGGCGCCTGGATCCAGGATCAGAAGATCGTTGTCGAAGACGGCAAGATTGCTGCCTATCGCGTCAACATGAAGGTCACCTTCATCCTCGCGGAGTGAACCGATCGTCGCCGAAAAAAGTCGGGAACTTTCGCCCGCGCCCCTCATTGTCAAAGCATAGATCAACGACAATGAGGAGCACATCATGACAACCCAGACGGGCCACACCCAAGCCATTGCCGCTTCGCGAGTCATCGGCACTTCGGTCTACAACACCGAAGGTAAGAGCATCGGCAGCATCCAGGACGTCATGCTCGACAAGACGTCGAACGGCATCATGTTCGCGGTGATTGGTTTCGGAGGCTTCCTCGGCATCGGCGAAAAATATCATGCCATTCCGTGGGCCAGCCTCGACTATGACGAGGACAAGGGCGGCTATGTCGTGCCGTTCTCCAAGGAGCAGTTGAAGGCGGCGCCTGCCTATTCGATCAACGAACTGACCGACGCGGATGGCGAGACCGCTCGCGACGCCTCCTACGACTACTACAAGGTCACGCCTTACTGGCACTGACGGCTCAAAACCAAAATGGCCCCGTCGAGACGGGGCCATTTTGGTTTGATGTGGCAGCTATTCGCTGATGTGCACGGGGGCCATCGCCTTGGGTGGCGACTGCTGATTGTCGCACGACGTCAGGAACGCAGCCGCGATCAGGAACAAACTCACGATACCGCTCAACTGGGACATGGCGAAACCTCCTGTTTCGCCCCGCGCACCCACATCATAGCCGCAAGCCGGTCCGCCGTACATGACTTATGATGACAGCGATTTGCGCTTCGTGAATCGTTCGGGGCTGACGCCACGGCAATAATTGCGAGCCGGCCGATTGCCTTTTGCAGCACTTTGGCTAAGACGTGCGCGACATCAGTCAGATCAATCGAGGACATCGCAATGACCGCCATCATCGACATTGTCGGGCGTGAAATCCTGGACAGCCGTGGAAATCCGACCGTCGAGGTCGATGTCATTCTCGAAGACGGCTCGATGGGCCGCGCGGCGGTCCCGTCGGGCGCCTCGACCGGTGCCCACGAGGCCGTCGAACTGCGCGACGGCGGCGCCCGCTATCTCGGCAAGGGCGTGCTCAAGGCCGTCGAAGCGGTGAACGGTGAGCTGTTCGAGGCGATCGGCGGCATGGAGGCCGAAAACCAGATCCATATCGACCAGACCATGATCGAGCTTGACGGCACGCCCAACAAGAGCCGGCTCGGCGCCAACGCCATTCTCGGCGTCTCCCTGGCGGTGGCCAAGGCCGCGGCCGAAGCCGCCGGCCTGCCGCTCTACCGCTATGTCGGCGGCACCAAGGCACACGTCCTGCCGGTGCCGATGATGAACATCATCAATGGCGGCGCGCATGCCGACAACCCGATCGACTTCCAGGAATTCATGATCATGCCGATCGGCGCGCCGACGCTGCGCGAAGGGGTGCGCTGGGGTTCGGAAATCTTCCACACGTTGCGCAAGAAACTGAAGGACGCCGGCCACAACACCAATGTCGGCGATGAGGGCGGCTTTGCCCCGAACCTGAAAAGCGCGCCGGTGGCGCTCGACTTCATCATGGAATCGATCGAGCAGGCCGGCTTCAAGCCGGGCGAGGAGATCGCGCTCGGCCTTGATTGCGCGGCGACCGAGTTCTTCAAGGACGGCAACTACGTCTATGAGGGCGAGAAGAAGACACGTGACCCCAAGGCCCAGGCCAAATACCTGGCCAAGCTTGCCGCCGATTATCCGATCATCTCGATCGAGGACGGCTTGGCCGAGGACGACTGGGAAGGCTGGAAGTACCTCACCGACCTGATCGGCAAGAAGACCCAGCTGGTCGGCGACGACCTGTTCGTCACCAACACCGCACGGCTGCGCGACGGCATCCGCATGGGCGTTGCCAATTCGATCCTAGTCAAGGTCAACCAGATCGGCTCGCTGACGGAAACGCTCGACGCCGTCGAAACCGCGCACAAGGCCGGCTACACCGCCGTCATGTCTCACCGCTCGGGCGAAACCGAGGATTCGACCATCGCCGATCTCGCGGTTGCCACCAATTGCGGACAGATCAAGACCGGCTCGCTGTCGCGCTCCGACCGCATGGCCAAGTACAATCAGCTGATCCGCATCGAGGAAGAGCTCGGCAAGCAGGCAAGCTATGCCGGCAAGTCGGTGGTCAAGGACTGATCCGCAAGCATTCGGGATTCGGGATCCCGGATATCGGATGAAAGGGCGGGAGCATTCCCGCCCTTTTTCATTTCGGCTCGCCAAACCGGTCACCCGTAACCGTCCGTTAAGCACAATCGGGCGAAAAAGGTCGTGAGCCGCCTGAGTTCGCGGCCGAGAGGAATCGGGCGATGTGGACGCGTCAGCACAAGCAGAGAAACACCGGCCGGCTGATCATTCCCTCGCTCTGCGTGGCGTTCCTGGCCTATTTTGGCTTTCATGCCTATCACGGTGAATTCGGCATCTATTCGAAATATCAGCTGGAAGCCCAGACGGTTGCGCTGCAGAGCCAGCTCGATGCGATCAAGGCGCGCCGCATGGAACTCGAGCGCCGCGTTCGACTGATGCATGAAGGCACGCTGGAGAAGGACATGCTCGACGAGCAGGCGCGCAAGGCGCTCAATCTGTCCCAGGCTGATGAAATCACCATCATGTTGCCGGCGGCGGCGAAATAACCGATATCGAGTTAATCGCCAATATTTTCAATGATTTTAATCGCTTAGGCGCATGCCAGCTATGCAAATTCGGCATGGCGCAACGCTTTAACGCGTGTTAGCCTCCCTCAAATCGGTGGGGAGGAGCTGATCTCCCCAGAGCAGATTTCCTCTGCTCTAATGTCCACAAAGAGACGCCAACAGGGAGTGATGCATGGCCACCGCCGCCAGAAAAGCGCCTGCCAAATCCAAATCCGACGGCAAATCGGGGCTTTCGGCCCCCAAGCCCGCCGAATTCACCAAGGACGAAGAGCTTGCCGCTTACCGGCACATGCTGCTCATCCGCCGCTTCGAGGAAAAGGCCGGCCAGCTTTACGGCATGGGCTTCATCGGCGGCTTCTGCCATCTCTATATCGGCCAGGAAGCGGTCGTCACCGGCATGAAGATGGCGCTGATCGACGGCGATCAGATGATCACCGCCTATCGCGACCACGGTCACATGCTGGCGATGGAGCTGTCGCCGCGTGGCGTCATGGCCGAGCTGACCGGGCGTCGCGGCGGCTTGTCACGGGGCAAGGGCGGCTCCATGCATATGTTCTCCAAGGAAAAGCACTTTTACGGCGGCCACGGCATCGTCGGCGCGCAGGTGTCGCTCGGCACGGGCTTGGCCTTCGCCAACCGCTACCGCGACAACAACAATGTCTCGCTGACCTATTTCGGCGACGGTGCGGCCAACCAGGGCCAGGTCTATGAAAGCTTCAACATGGCCTCGCTGTGGAAGCTGCCGGTGATCTACATCATCGAGAACAACCGCTATGCCATGGGCACCTCGGTCTCGCGCTCGTCGGCCGAGACGGACTTTTCGCATCGCGGCGCCTCCTTCAAGATTCCCGGCATCCAGGTCGACGGCATGGATGTCCGCGCCGTCAAGGCGGCGGGCGACCTGGCCACCGAATGGTGCCGTGCCGGCAACGGCCCATTGATCCTCGAAATGCAGACCTATCGCTATCGCGGCCACTCGATGTCCGATCCGGCGAAGTATCGCTCCAAGGAAGAAGTGCAGAAGATGCGCTCCGAGCATGACCCGATCGAACAGGTCAAGGCGCGGCTGATCGAGAAGAAGTGGGCGACCGAGGACGAACTCAAGACCATCGACAAGGAGGTCCGCGACATCGTCGCCGACGCCGCCGAATTTGCCCAGAACGACGCGGAGCCGGATCCGTCCGAGCTCTGGACCAATATCGTATTGTAACGGGAGGGCAAGGACATGCCGATCGAAATTCTCATGCCCGCTCTCTCGCCGACCATGGAAGAGGGCAATCTTTCCAAGTGGTTGAAGAACGAGGGCGACAAGGTCGTCGCCGGCGACGTCATCGCCGAGATCGAGACCGACAAGGCGACGATGGAAGTCGAAGCCGTTGACGAAGGCACGCTGGGCAAGATCCTGATCGCTGCCGGCACCGAAGGCGTCAAGGTCAACACACCCATCGCCGTGCTGTTGCAGGACGGCGAAAGTGCCGGTGATATCGGCAAGGCCGCGGCTTCCGCCAAGGTGGAAGCACCCGCAAAGGCAGAGGCTCCAGCCGCCGCCGAGGACAAGGCGGAGGCCACAAAGCCGGCTGCCGCGCCGGTGGCTGCTGCTCCAAAGACGGAAATCGCCGCCGATCCGGACATTCCGGCCGGCACGGAGATGGTCTCGACCACGGTGCGTGAAGCGCTGCGTGACGCGATGGCCGAGGAAATGCGCCGCGATGGCGATGTCTTCGTCATGGGCGAGGAGGTCGCCGAATACCAGGGCGCCTACAAGATCACACAAGGGTTGCTGCAGGAGTTCGGGCCGCGGCGCGTCGTCGACACGCCGATCACCGAGCATGGCTTTGCCGGCGTTGGCGTTGGTGCTGCCATGGCTGGCCTGAAGCCGATCGTCGAGTTCATGACCTTCAACTTCGCCATGCAGGCGATCGACCAGATCATCAACTCCGCCGCCAAGACGCTCTATATGTCGGGCGGCCAGATGGGCGCGCCGATCGTGTTCCGGGGACCGAACGGCGCCGCCGCCCGGGTCGCTGCCCAGCACTCGCAGTGCTATGCCGCCTGGTATAGCCACATTCCGGGCCTGAAAGTGGTGATGCCTTACACCGCCGCCGACGCCAAGGGCTTGCTGAAGGCGGCGATCCGCGATCCGAACCCGGTAATCTTCCTCGAGAACGAAATCCTTTACGGCCAGTCCTTCGACGTGCCGAAGCTCGATGACTTCGTGCTGCCGATCGGCAAGGCGCGCATCCACAAGACCGGCAAGGACGTCACCATCGTGTCCTTCGGCATCGGCATGACCTATGCGGTCAAGGCTGAAGCCGAGTTGCGCGGCATGGGCATCGACGTCGAGATCATCGATCTCAGGACCATCCGCCCGCTCGACCTCGATACCATCGTCGCCTCGGTCAAGAAGACCAACCGGCTGATCGTTGTCGAAGAGGGATATCCGCAGAGCTCGGTCGGCGACCATATCGCCAACCAGGTGTCGCAGCGCGCCTTCGATTTCCTCGACGCGCCGGTCATCACCATTGCCGGCAAGGACGTCCCTATGCCCTATGCGGCCAACCTCGAGAAACTAGCTTTGCCGAATGTCGGCGAGGTCATCGAGGCGGTCAAAGCCGTCACGTATCGCTGAACCGGGCGGGAGGACAAAATGCCAATCAACATCACCATGCCGGCCCTGTCGCCCACAATGGAAGAGGGCAATCTGTCCAAGTGGCTCGTCAAGGAGGGCGACAAGGTTTCGCCCGGCGATGTCATCGCCGAGATCGAGACGGACAAGGCAACGATGGAAGTCGAAGCTGTCGATGAGGGCACGGTTGCAAAGCTCGTCGTTCCCGCCGGAACCGAAGGCGTCAAGGTCAATGCGTTGATCGCCGTGCTTGCCGCCGAAGGCGAGGATGCCGGCGCTGCCGCGAAAAGCGGTGGTGCTGCCGCACCAGCGAAAGCCGAGGCTCCGAAAGCGGATGCGCCGAAGGCGGAAGCACCAAAGGCTGAGGCACCAAAGGCCGAGCCTGCCGCAGCCGCACCCAAGGCAGAGGCGGCTCCGGTTGCCAACGGCCACGCGGCTGGCGAGCGCACCTTCGCCTCGCCGCTTGCGCGCCGCATCGCCAGGGAAGCTGGCGTCGATGTCTCTGCTGTGACCGGCACCGGCCCGCATGGCCGGGTGGTGAAGGCCGATGTCGACGCGGCGATTGCCGGTGGCGGTGCCAAGCCTGCCGCCAAGGCCGCGCCCGCTGGTGCGCCAGTGGCTCCGTCTGCTGCCGCCCCTGCGGTGAAGGCGATGTCGGACGATCAGGTGCTGAAGCTGTTCGAGGCTGGCTCCTACGACCTCGTCCCGCATGACAACATGCGCAAGACCATTGCGCGCCGGCTGGTCGAGGCCAAGACCACCATCCCGCATTTCTACCTGACGCTCGACTGTGAGCTCGATGCGCTGCTGGCGCTGCGCACGCAGATCAATGCGGCAGCGCCAGTGAAGAAGACCGATAAGGGCGACGCACCCGCCTACAAGCTGTCGGTCAACGACATGGTCATCAAGGCGATGGCGCTGGCGCTGAAGGCGGTGCCCGATGCCAATGCGTCATGGACCGAAACCGCCATGGTCAAGCACAAGCATGCCGATGTCGGCGTTGCCGTGTCGATCCCCGGCGGCCTGATCACGCCGATCATTCGGCATGCCGACGAAAAGACGCTGTCCACCATCTCCAACGAGATGAAGGATCTGGCCAGCCGGGCGCGCAGCCGCAAGCTGAAGCCGGAAGAGTATCAGGGCGGCACCACGGCGGTGTCCAACCTGGGCATGTTCGGCATCAAGGATTTTGCCGCAGTCATCAACCCGCCGCATGCGACCATCCTGGCGGTCGGTGCCGGCGAGGAGCGGGCAGTGGTCAAGAACGGCGAGATCAGAATAGCCACCGTGATGTCGGTGACGCTGTCGACCGACCACCGCGCCGTCGATGGTGCGCTGGGTGCCGAACTGCTCGTCGCCTTCAAGCGGCTGATCGAAAATCCGATGGGCATGCTGGTTTAGGACCTGTCTAGGCAGCGAAACCTTCGGGTGGGGCGGCCAGCTGCATCAAAGGATTGCCAGCCCGCCAGAGATCATGAGGCTCGTGGAACGCCGGTTCCGCGGGCCGTAACTGTTGTGCCGTGAGAGCATTTCGCGCGAAGCTGTTGCCTGATCGGGTCGCACACGCGCTGTGTCATCCACCAGTCATATGCGCCGTGCAGGGAGGACGGGACGGGGAGCCGGCCAGGAGCCGGACCGGTCATGCACAGACAGGACAGGAGGTCTCATTGAAGACGCACTTCATCAAGCTGCTGGCCAGCCAGCTGGCGCTCGCGGCAACTTTGTTTGCCGGCGTGGCAAACGCCGAAACGCTGACGCTCTATACATCACAGCCGGAAGCCGACGCGGCCAAGACCGTGGACGCCTTCAAGAAGGCGCAGCCCGGCATCGACGTGACCATCTATCGTTCGGGAACGAGCGACATCCTGACCAAGATGGCGGCCGAGTTTGCCGCCGGCAGCCCGCAGCCCGATGTGCTTTTGATCGCCGACGCGGTCTCGATGGAGCTGTTGAAGAAGGACGACCGGCTGCTGCCCTATCCCGAGGCCAAGCTCGACGGCATCGAGGCGGATGCCTATGACGCCGGCAAGACCTATTTCGGCAGCAAGCTGATCACCACCGGCATCGTCTACAACACCGCGGCTGCTGAAAAGCCGGAGCATTGGGCCGATCTCGCCAAGCCGGCCTATGCCGATGGCCTCGTCATGCCGAGCCCGCTCTATTCGGGTGCGGCCGCCTACCTGCTTTCGGGCTTTGTCGGCGACACCAATTATGGCTGGGATTTCTTTCAGAAACTCAAGACCAACAACACCGTCAGCGTGCGCGGCAATGGCGCCGTGCTGAAGTCGGTGGCATCAGGCGAGAAGCCCTATGGCATCCTCGTCGACTTCATGGCTATGAACGCCAAGAAGAAGGGCTCGCCGGTCGAATTCGTGTTCCCCAGCGAAGGCGTGCCGGCGGTGACCGAGCCGGTCGCCATCATGAAGACGGCCAAGAATGTCGACGGCGCCAAGAAGTTCGTCGACTTCATTCTCTCGGATGAGGGCCAGAAGCTGGCGCTGTCGATGGGCTATCTGCCGGCGCGCGCCTCGGTCGGCCGCCCCGAATGGCTGCCGGAAGGCGTCAAGGTCAAGGTGATGCCGTTCGACACCAAGGCAATCGTTGCCACGACCGACGCCGACAAGGCGAAGTTCTCGGACCTGTTCGGCGGCTGAGCGGGCAATCCCGGCGGGATGCCGTCCCAGCGGCATCCCTGACCGGCAAAACCCGATCGCATCGGCCGATCGATCCCAGGAAACGCAATCATGTCAACACGGATCAGGGAAAGCCGGGGCCAGGAAATGGCCCTGACGGCGGCGGCAGGCATCGTCATCGTCCTGCTGTCCCTGCTGCCGATGCTGCGTCTTATCAAGGAGATCGTGGCACCTGGCGGCACGCTGTCGACCGTCGCGATAAAGGCCGGGCTCGCCAGTCCCGCAACCTGGATCGCAACCTGGCATACGCTGGTCGTCGGCGTTGGCGGCACCCTGCTTGCGGTGCTGTCGGGAACGCTGGTGGCCGTCCTCATCACGCTGACCGACATACGCAGCCGCAGCGCCCTGGTGCTTTGCTATGTCATGCCATTGATGATCGCGCCGCAGGTGACGGCGCTGGCCTGGCTGCAATTGTTCGGCCCGGCAAGCCCGTTCCTGAAGCTCTTTGGCGCAGCACCGCCACTCGGCACCAAAAACCCGCTCTATTCCACGTCAGGCATCATCCTGCTGCTCGGCGTGCAGTATGGTCCGCTGGTCTTCCTGCTGGTGCGCGCCGGCCTGCGCAAGCTGCCGCGTGAACTGGTCGAGGCGGCGCGCGCCGGCGGCGCCGGCTGGTTCACCGTGCTGGTGACCATCGTGCTGCCGTTGATGACACCATCGATCATGGCGGCCCCCGCACTCCCCCTCCTCTCCCCCGTCGGCAATTTTGCCCTTTCTGCCTTTCTCCGCCTTCCCCCCCATTT
>NZ_RZRQ01000740.1:0-627 GCF_003997785.1 Mesorhizobium sp. M7D.F.Ca.US.004.01.2.1
CGTCATTTATGTCTGGGACGTCTACGACCCGGCCGGCAATCGCCTGCACCGCATCAACGGCCAGCAGAAGGCGCCGTCGGTCAAATCCGGCGACAGCGGGGGCGGCGACAGCTGGAAGGGGGTCTCGCCGGCCACCATGCAGTCGATCGCCGACCAGACCATCGACCAATTCGCGGCCTGGCTCGGCGGCAAGGCGGGCTGAAATGTTGCAGCCTAGTGATGGCGCGGAGCTTTCTTGAGTTTAGCCGGCGGATTCCCGATCTCGGCGCTTGCAATACCGGCGCGGGCCGCTAAAAGCCCGGTTAAAGGGCGCAGGCGAGTCCGTCAGGTCTTTCCATCCTCCACCAGGAACGGTGCATGAAACTCTTCGCGGGCAATTCCAACAGGGTGCTGGCCGAAGCGGTCGCCCGGTACCTCAACATCCCGCTGGGCAAGGCCAGTGTCAGGCGCTTCGCCGACCAGGAAATCTTCGTCGAGATCCAGGAAAACGTTCGCGGCGAGGATGTCTTCATCCTGCAGTCGACATCGTTCCCGACCAACGATCACCTGATGGAACTGCTCATCATGATCGATGCCTTCATGCGCTCGTCGGCCAAGCGCATCACGGCGGTCATCCCCTATTTCGGC
>NZ_RZRQ01000741.1:0-612 GCF_003997785.1 Mesorhizobium sp. M7D.F.Ca.US.004.01.2.1
AAGCTGAAGCGCGACCTGGAGCGGTTCACGGAAGATGCCGAAGGCGCCGATGTCGCCTTCATCTATTATTCCGGTCACGGCATCGAGGCCGGCGGCGAGAACTATCTGGTTCCGGTCGATGCCGACGTGTCGTCACTGAGGGATGCCGACGCGGCTTTGGTGCCGATTTCCGCCATCATGGACGCGTTGAAAAAGACTGTGCCTGTGACGATCGTGCTACTCGACGCCTGCCGCACCAATCCGTTCCCGCAGGACGCCGTGGTGCGACGCGCACCGACCGCTTCCGCCTCGCCGATTGGTGCCGGCGGGCTGGAACCGGTGCGCGGCGCCAGGGCGCTCGGCAATGCGCCGGCGGCTGACGCGAGCCTGGGTACGGTGGTCGGCTTTGCCGCCGAACCGGGTCGCCCGGCGCTCGATGGCGCCGCTGGCGAAAATAGCCCTTACGCGTCCGCCCTGCTGCGCCACCTCGCGGCGATGAAGGGCACCGAATTCGGCTCGGTCATGCGCATGGTGACCGAGGAGGTCTATCTCGACACCAAGGCAAGGCAGCGCCCCTGGGTCAATGAAAGCCTGCGCCGGCTGCTTTATTTCGGCGTTGCACCAGCGGAGCCG
>NZ_RZRQ01000742.1:0-588 GCF_003997785.1 Mesorhizobium sp. M7D.F.Ca.US.004.01.2.1
CTCCGGCGCCTGCCTCGCCGTCAACATCGTCCGCTCGGCGCTGGAATGTCATGCCCGCATGGCAAGCTTTGCGGAAGCGGGGGTGTCGGAGAAGTAGTTATCCATTCCCCGTATCGGCCGACAAAGACGCCGTTGTCACGACAAAGGAAGCATCTTCCGGCAGCGGCGATTCTCAGATAGATTTTGCGGATGAAAAAACTTCATCCCGTCGCAGCTGCAGTGTCTATCGCCGTGGCGGTTGCTGTTGTGCTCCGTCACAGCAGCTATTCAAGTCATGGCCCGATCGATACCGGCATTTTCGTTGTCTTCCTGGTCTTCTTCTGGTGGCTCATCAGCGATTTCTCCGGAGGAAAAGACGAAATTGGCGCTAGCGATGCTGCAGCCGGGGAAAAGAGCATTGCTTTCCGATTCGGCCGGCTTCTTAGCCGCATTTTTCAACGTGGCTGAATCGCCAAGAGATCCAGATAGCGCGGTCAATGAATCACGGTCAGACAGCCTGCCCGAGGCGCGTCAAACGCGTCTCGCTTTCAGGGTCTTTCCACCAAGTCTTTGAAGAATTTGGTGGGTGCGCACAGGATTGAACTGTGG
>NZ_RZRQ01000743.1:0-584 GCF_003997785.1 Mesorhizobium sp. M7D.F.Ca.US.004.01.2.1
GGCTTCGACCGCGGCGGCAGCGGCATGATCGAGGATGGTTTCGGAAGCGGATTCAAGCGCCTCGGCGGGAGCCGGGGTTTCTTCTGTCACTTCGATTTCGTGATCGGAATTCATGGAAGCCTCCGTGGGGTTGGGGAACATGTCCCTTTTGCCACGGAGAGATCATCGTCATATGACTGTAAGCCGGCTCGAACGGCCGACCGGAAGATTTTTTCTTAGCTTCTCAACCAGCTATCTTCGAGAAATCCGCGACCTGACCGGTCGCCGCGCGGATGCGGGCGAGCAGCGCCAAGCGATTGGCGCGCACGGACAAGTCCTCGTCATTTACGAGTACATGCTCAAAGAATGAATCAACCGGTTCACGCAAAACGCTAAGCGCCAACAGGGCGCCGGAAAAGTCATCGTTTTGAATCGCTTCGCCGGCTTGCTTCTCAGCCTGATTCACCGCCGCAAACAGCAATTTCTCGGTATCCTCGCGAAACAGCGCCGGCTCAACGGTTTCGGCGACCGCCGTTTTTTTCTTCTCCTCGGCGGCCAGGATGTTGGCCGCACGCTTGGTGCCGGCGAGCAGGTTTTTGCCGTCC
>NZ_RZRQ01000744.1:0-575 GCF_003997785.1 Mesorhizobium sp. M7D.F.Ca.US.004.01.2.1
CACCTATGACCCAGATGGAAATTCTTGCGCCTAAGCGCAACGAGCGTGCCGGTTACAAGGTCGACCCCAGCCGCGGCCAGCGTATTGGCCGCGTGTCGTCAGAATGGTTCAACCGGCCGGCGGACGAGCGATACCTGTCGCTCAACGACCTTGGAAATGCGGTGAAGAGCCGGTCGGAGCGCAGCAAGACCCGCATCGTCGAAAGTGAGCTGATCCGCGTCGAGGCCAGCCGCGACGATCCGGAGCGCCTAAGGCTAATGCTGCCCGATGCGCCTGCCCCTGTTGCCCCCACGCATTGGAGTTTTGGCCAACTCGCCAGTTTGGTCGGCGCACCGGCCACCTATCTGCGTCAGCTGCCGGCTCCGCTCGCCGCGATCAACCTTCAGCACGGTCTCCTCAACCACCGCGCCGAGCAGGTGAAGACGCTGGAAATCGAGAACGGACGCCTCGAGCTGCGAGCGGTAACAGGCCCTGATTACGGCAGAATATTTGACTCAGAACTGGTGGACGCCGTGCAGAAGATCGCCGGCAACGGTACCGGCGACACGCGTTGGAAGGTACCCGGCGTGCTCGAC
>NZ_RZRQ01000745.1:0-574 GCF_003997785.1 Mesorhizobium sp. M7D.F.Ca.US.004.01.2.1
GGCGGAGGCCGTGATCCACACGGCATTCGACCACGACTTTTCGCGGTTTGTCGAGAATTGCGAAAAGGACAAGCGCGTCATCGCGGCACTCGGCGCCGCACTGGCCGGCTCCGACCGGCCGCTGGT
This sequence comes from Mesorhizobium sp. M7D.F.Ca.US.004.01.2.1, assembly GCF_003997785.1. Lineage (NCBI taxonomy): Bacteria > Pseudomonadati > Pseudomonadota > Alphaproteobacteria > Hyphomicrobiales > Phyllobacteriaceae > Mesorhizobium > Mesorhizobium sp. M7D.F.Ca.US.004.01.2.1. Next base: position 127 of record NZ_RZRQ01000745.1, read on the forward strand.
GATCACCTCCGGCGTCGGCATGGGCAGCCCCGGACATGGCCAGTTGGCGATAGAGGATGTCTTCAACGCCAGCCATCCCAATCCGCGCATCGCCTCCGAGATGGCCGGCAATGCCTTGCTGGACGCAGGCGTCAACGTGTCGGTGGTGCGGCTGCCGCAGGTCCACAACCCGGTCAAGCAGGGCCTCATCTCGCCGCTTATCGGGATCGCGCGTGAAAAAGGCGTCTCGGCCTATGTCGGCGAGGGCCGCAATCGCTTTTCGGCGGGGCATCTCTCGGACGCGGCGCGCCTTTACCGGCTCGCCGTGGAAAAGCGGCAGCCGGGCGCGCGCTATCACGCGGTCGGCGAGGAAGGTGTCGAGATGCGTGCAATCGCCGAGGCGCTTGGCCGGGGCCTGAAATTGCCGGTCGTTTCCATCGCGCCGGAAAAGGCGGCGGAGCATTTCGGC
>NZ_RZRQ01000746.1:0-573 GCF_003997785.1 Mesorhizobium sp. M7D.F.Ca.US.004.01.2.1
ACGGCCGCGTCGTTGGTGCCCAGGATGTGGACGGTCACGGTGGTGGCGGTGCCGTCGGCGCTGACGACATTGAAGGTGTCGGTGTAGGTGGTGCCGGCGACGAACTCGTCATGGGCGGAGGATGCCGTGTAGGTCCAGTTGCCGTCGGCATCGAGGTCGAAGGTGCCGTAGCTGCCTGCGGCAGCCACCTGGGGCACGAAGTGGGGATCGCTGTCGACATCGGAGATGGTGAGCGTGCCCGACGTCGAGATGTCGGCGGCCGTGTTGCCTTCGGTCAGGTCGCGCACATCGGCCGACAGCACGGCCGCGTCGTTGGTGCCCAGGATGTGGACGGTCACGGTGGTGGCGGTGCCGTCGGCGCTGACGACATTGAAGGTGTCGGTGTAGGTTGTGCCGGCGACGAACTCGTCATGGGCGGAGGATGCCGTGTAGGTCCAGTTGCCGTCGGCATCGAGGTCGAAGGTGCCGTAGCTGCCTGCGGCAGCCACCTGGGGCACGAAGTGGGGATCGCTGTCGACATCGGAGATGGTGAGCGTGCCCGACGTCGAGATGTCGGCGGCCGTGTTGCCTTCG
>NZ_RZRQ01000747.1:0-560 GCF_003997785.1 Mesorhizobium sp. M7D.F.Ca.US.004.01.2.1
GCTCTCCTAGAACCGTGCGTGAACCTCTCAGCTCACACGGCTCCCGGTATCCGGCTGTTGGGCATGTAGAAGCGGCCAGTGCGCGAAGAGCCCTGGCTTGGTCCTGATGATACGGGCGAGCCACTCGCGCGCGCCTTTCGGCTTTTGCTTGAAGCGCTTGAACTTGCGGCGGGCCCATTTTCTCAGATGGAAGTCGATCCGGCGCAGACTGTCGTACAGCGCCGATTTGTAGAAGTGACTGTAGTAGTTGATCCATCCACGGACGTAGGGATTGATCCGCCGGGCGAGATCCTCAAGGGCTGTGTCGGTCCGGTTTTGGAGACCCCATTGCCGAACTTCCCGACGCATCGCCTTTAGCGCCCCTGGGGACGCCGCTGGCAAGAACGAGACGCCGTATGTCCCATTGGGCCATGCCGTAAACCGCGGCCGGAACGAGTGGCCGAGGAAGTCGAACTGGACCGTGGGATAGCGCTCGCTGCGGTTGGTGTCTGCGCAGTAGACGATTTTTGTCTTCTGCGGGTGGAGCGCCAACCCACACGTCGCGAACCGCTCCGCTAGAG
>NZ_RZRQ01000748.1:0-557 GCF_003997785.1 Mesorhizobium sp. M7D.F.Ca.US.004.01.2.1
GTGCCGGACGGCGGCGGCGATCCGATCCTCTACCAGCATCTGTTCTGGTTCTTCGGCCATCCCGAGGTCTACATCATGATCCTGCCTGGTTTCGGCATCATCAGTCACGTCATCTCGACCTTCGCCAAGAAGCCGATCTTCGGCTATATCGGCATGGCCTATGCGATGGTGGCAATCGGCGCGATCGGCTTTGTCGTTTGGGCCCATCACATGTATACGACCGGCCTGTCCGCCGACACCCAGCGCTACTTCGCCTTCGCCTCAATGGTCATCGCCGTTCCAACCGGGGTGAAGGTGTTTTCGTGGCTGGCGACCATGTGGGGAGGATCGATCGAGTTCAAGACGCCGATGCTGTGGGCTCTCGGCTTCGTCCTGCTCTTCACCATTGGCGGCGTCACCGGGATCATGGTCGCCAGCCCCGGCATCGACCGCTCGTTCCACGACACCTATTTTGTGATCGCCCACTTCCACTATGTGCTGTCTTTGGGCGCGGTCTTCGCCATCTTCGCCGGCTTCTATTACTGGTTCCCGAAGATGACCGGCTACATGTATAGCGA
>NZ_RZRQ01000749.1:0-557 GCF_003997785.1 Mesorhizobium sp. M7D.F.Ca.US.004.01.2.1
GTATATCGGTCGACTACGTCCTTTCAGGCGGGAAAGTCGATCACGTTCGACTGTTCAATGTTGCAAGCTATCTCCATGCCTCCGACGTGCAGATCGATGTGCCTGGTCTCGGCGAAATCCGGCTCGACATATCCTATGGCGGAAATTTCTACGCCATTATCGAGCCGCAGCCTAACTGGCCCGGGCTCGACGGGATGAAGGCGTCGGAGATCCTTCAGCTGAGCCCAATCGTTCGCGCGCTGGCACAGGGCGCCGTTGCACCCGTCCACGCGGAAGATCCACGCATCTCTGGTGTTACACATGTCATGTGGTGCGATGCGCCCAAGCACCGTCAGGCCCACGCCCGCAATGCCGTCTTCTACGGCGAAAAAGCAATCGACCGCTCACCTTGCGGAACCGGATCGTCGGCACGAATGGCCCAGATGCACGCTCGCGGCCAACTCGCGATCGGCGACGAATTCATCCACGAAAGCATAATCGGCACTTTATTCGACTGCCGTATTGAGGGTGCGGCGGAGGTTGGCGGTCGCCAGGCTATTCGACCGAGTGTAGCGGGG
>NZ_RZRQ01000074.1:0-22125 GCF_003997785.1 Mesorhizobium sp. M7D.F.Ca.US.004.01.2.1
CGCCATATCAGCCAGCAATGCCGGCGAGCCGACCAGCTTTGTCGGCATCGACTATAATTTTCGTCACTATTTCAGGGAAGCGATGACTGACGGCGGCGCCAGCCAGTACGGGCTCGGCACGATCAGCGGACGGCCGGGACTCTACCTTTCGAGCCGCGTCGACGATAACGGCAAGCCGCTTGGCGTCGCGGTGTTGAAGGTCGAGCTCGATGGCGTCGAAGCCAATTGGCGCTCCAGCGGGTTCCTTGTTTTCGTCACCGACGAACACGGCGTCGTGCTTGCCACCAGCCAGCCCGAATGGCGGTTTCACGCGCTGGCGCCGCTCTCCGCCGAAGACGCCGCCGCCGCCCATGACCAGCTTCAGCTGGCCGATGCCGGTTTCGAACCCCTGCCGATACGGCGCGGCGCCGGGGACGGCCTGGCGACAATCGACAGCGACGGAAAACCGCGCCAGTTCGTCGAGGTGGTGCAGGATCTGCCCGGTGCGGTTCCCGGCTGGCGTCTCTGGCTGCTGACGCCTGCCGACGCTGCCCTCTCGTCTGCCGCCAACACGGCGCGCCTGACCACGCTGCTCGGGCTGCTGCTGACGGGCTTGCTTGCCTATGTGCTCACCCGGCGCCGCCGCGCACGCCGGTTGCGGCAGGAGGCGCTGGCGCGCATGAATGCCGAGCTGGAGAGCCGCGTGAGCACGCGAACGGCCGAGCTGACGCGCTCCAACACCGCACTTGCAGGCGAAATCGCCGAGCGTGAGAATGCCGAGGCCAAGGTCCGCCGGCTGCGTGACGACCTCGCCCAGGCCAACCGGCTGTCCATCCTCGGCCAGATCGCGGCCGGCGTGGCGCATGAGATCAACCAGCCGGTCGCCGCGATCCGCACCTATGCCGAGAATGCCGGCCGCTTTCTCGACGGCGGCAAGACCGGAGCGGCCAGCGGCAATCTGACGTCGATCGTTTCGATGACCGAACGCATCGGCGCGATCACCAGCACCTTGCGCACCTTCGCCCGCCGGCCGGGTGTCGCCGCCTCGCCGCTGCCGGTGCGCGAGGCGATCGACGGTGCACTGTCACTGCTGTCGGGGCGTATCCGCGATTCCGGCGTGACTATAGTCAAGCCGCGCGGCACCGCGTCACCGGTGGTCATGGCGAGCCGCATCCGGCTGGAGCAGATCCTGGTCAATTTGCTGCAGAATGCGCTGGACGCGATGAAGGACCAGCCCGATCCCCGCATCGAGATCGAACTTGCCGAGCGCGACAACAGGGCGCTGATTTCGGTACGCGACAATGGTCCTGGTCTTGGTCCGGAGGCGGCCGGCAATCTGTTCATGCCGTTCCAGACCACCAAGGAGAAGGGGCTTGGCCTCGGGCTGGTGATCTCGCAGGAGATCGCCCAGGAGCTGGGCGGCACGCTGCGCCTCGATCCCGGCAATGGTACCGGCGCCTCCTTCACCATCGATTTGAGGCGAATAGAATGACGCAGGGATCAGGGCTGGTCGCGCTCGTCGAAGACGACGCGGACCTGCTTCACGCCACCACGCAATTGCTCGAGCTTGCCGGCTTCACCGTGGCCGCGCTCGACGCCGCCGAGGCAGCACTTGCCGTCGTCGACCGGAATTTCGAAGGCGTGGTGGTCAGCGACATCCGCATGCCGGGCATGAACGGGCTGCAGCTGTTCGACCGCATCAAGGCGATCGACCCCGACATACCGGTGATCCTGGTCACCGGGCATGGCGATGTCGATCTCGCCGTGGCCGCCCTCAAGGACGGCGTCTACGATTTCATCCCGAAACCCTATGCCGGCGATCGCCTCGTCGAGGCGCTGAAACGGGCATCGGAGAAACGGCGTCTGGTGATGGAGAACCGCCGCCTGCGCGAAGCCGCGGCACTGGCCGCCGACGGACTGCCGCTGATCGGCGAGGCGCCGGCCATCCGGCGGCTGCGCGAGACCTTGCGCCAGATCGCCGACATGGATGTCGATGTGCTGGTCGAGGGAGAAACCGGAACCGGCAAGGAAGTGGTGGCGGATCTGCTGCACAGATGGGGCCGGCGGCGGGCAAAACCCTTCGTCGCGCTGAATTGCGGCGCGCTGCCGGAGACTGTCATAGAAAGCGAGTTGTTCGGCCACGAGGCGGGCGCGTTCACCGGCGCGCAGCGGCGCCGGATCGGCAGCATCGAGCATTCCAGCGGCGGTACGCTGTTTCTCGACGAGATCGAATCCATGCCGCCGGCGCTGCAGGTCAAGTTGCTGCGGGTGCTGGAAACGCGCAGCCTCACCCCGCTTGGCTCGAACGAGATCCGGCGGATCGATCTCAGGGTCGTCGCGGCGACCAAGGTCGATCTCGGCCGGGAGGACGAGCGCGGCGATTTTCGCGAGGATCTCTATTTTCGCCTCAACGTGGTGACGTTGCGCATCCCGCCACTGCGCGAACGGCGCGGCGACATCCCGATGCTGTTCGGGCATTTCCTCGGCAAGGCGGCGGAACGGTTCGGCCGGCCTGTCGCGAAGGTAAACGCCGCGGTCAGCGATCATCTCCAGTCGCACGCCTGGCCGGGCAATGTGCGTGAGCTCGCCCATTTCGCCGACCGCGTCGCGCTCGGTCTCGGACCGGAGGATGAGACGAAGGCGGTTCCCGCACACTTGCCGGAGCCAGAGGCCACACTGCCCGAACGGGTCGGCCACTACGAGGCGCAACTCATCCGCGAAGCCCTGCGTGACCATGGCGGCGATGTGCGCGGCGCCATCGACGCGCTCGGCGTGCCGCGCAAGACCTTCTACGACAAGCTCAAGCGCTACGGCATTGTCGCGTCCGAATTTCGCAATGGCGGCGATGCGGATGCGCACCCTGTTCGGGGACAGGTATAGACATTGCGCAAGCGCGCTGCTCTTCGTAACGCTTGGTTCGTATCCAGTTGCGCATCTCGGAAGAAGCCATGAAAACAGCACTTGAAACGACAGCAAATCCCTTGCCGGAGGAACTCGCCTTTCTCGGCGAACGTCTGACGGCGTTCAACGACGGCGATGTCGGCGCTTCCGAAAGGAAGGCGCTTGCCGTGTTCGTGCGCGATGAGGAGGGCGCGGTGGTCGCTGGGATTTCGGGCTACACCGCCTGGGGCTGGCTTTACGTGCAATGGCTGTGGGTCGATGAGCGGCTGCGTGGCCGGCACATGGCCGGCACAATGCTGGGCGCGGCTGAGCAGGAAGCCGTTGCGCGCGGCTGCAACAATGCCTGGATTGATACCTTCAGTCCAAACGCCGCCAAGGTCTATCAGCGCCAGGGCTATCAGCCTTTTGGCGCGCTTGCCGATTTCCCCGCTGGCCGCAGTCGTATTTTCCTGCAGAAGAAACTGCTTGCCTGATCAGCCAGCAAGCTTCCCGCCGCGCATCGGTTGCGGCGCGCCGGTGGTGCTCGGGAAGCTGATCGGCAGGCCGCGCAGCACGCGAACCGCGAGGAAGGCAAAGCACTCAGCCTCGACCGCGTCGCCGCTCCAGCCGAGGCTTTCGGCCTGCACCACCTCGACGCCGGCGCGGCTGGCCAGCATTGCCATCATTGTCGGGTTGTGGCGGCCGCCGCCGCTGACCACCAATTTTCTAGGCCGGTGTGGCAGAAGGTCGAGCGCCTTGCCGACGGCGCCGGCGGTGAAGGCGGTGAGCAGGGCGGCACCGTCCTCGACGTTCAGGCCGTCCGCCATCGCGGCACCGAAGTCGAAACGGTCCAGTGATTTGGGATAGGGCTTGGTCATGTAAGGATGCTGCAGCAGCTTGGCGAGCCGGGCCTCGTCGACCGTTCCCGTGCGGCCAAGTGCGCCGTCGCGGTCCATGTCGCCGAGCCCCTTCGACTTGATGAAATCGTTGAGCGGCGCGTTGGCCGGTCCGGTGTCGAAGGCAACGACATTGTCGGCGCCGTCCCACCAGGTGATGTTGGCGACACCGCCGAGATTGAGCACCGCCACCTCGCCACTGGCGCCGGCGCTGCGCATCAGCGCGGTGTGATAGGCAGCGGCCAGCGGCGCGCCTTGCCCGCCGGCGCGCATGTCGGCCGAACGAAAATCGTAGGCAACCTTGGTGCCCACCAGGCCGTGCATCAGCTCGCCGTCGCCGAGCTGCCGGGTCTGGCCGAGACGTCCGACCTGCGGCGCGCGATGCAGCACGGTCTGGCCGTGAAAACCGACGACGCCGATATCGGCCATCGTCATGCCATAGCTTTCGACCAATTCCTTGACCGCCGCCGACTGGGCACGTGTCAGGGCTTCCTCCGCGGTGCGAAAAATCGCCGGCTCCGGCCCAACGAAATTCCAGGCTCTCGCCACCGTCAGCGTCTCTTCCAGCAGCGAGCGGATCGATTGGGGATAAGGCATCAGCCGATAGGTGCCGAAATCCTCGATGCGCTCGCCATCGGTCTTGATCAGGGCAACGTCGATGTTGCCGTCGAGCACGGTGCCGGTCATCAGGCCGACGGCCCAGATTGGTTTCATCATTGAGCTCCATTCATGAGATCACCGACCGCTTGCCGAAGCTGAACGATTCCGCTGTCGAAATGACGTGTCGGATGGATCCTGTTGGTGAGCAAGGTCCAGGCCTTGCCTTTGTCGAAGTCGATCCACAGCCCGGTGCCGGTAAAGCCGGTATGGCCAATGGTTCCCGGGCTGCACAACGTCCCGCCGGACCAGCCCTCATAGGGACGCTCCCAGCCATGGGTGCGGGTGGCGGACAAAGGTGCGCGCATCAGTGCGATCGAACCTTCGGATGCGCCGGTGCCGGTCAGCAGCCCTTGCGCGAAATCGAGGACGGAAGCGGCTGTTCCGAACAGGCCGGCATGCCCCGCACCTTGCAGCGCCGAGCAATTGTCGTCGTGGACTTTGCCGGACAACACGCGATGCCGCCAAGTGCAGTCCTCTGTCGCTGCGGCGACATCGGGCTCCGTTGACCAGGCAAAGCCGGGGCCAGGATCCATGTCGTGGATGGTCTTGCTTGACAGCCGCTCCAGCGCGAAGCCGAGCAGGATGAAGTTGATGTCGGAATAAACGGGATCGCGGGCTCGCCATTCGCGCTGCAGGATGAAGGCGCGCAGCAGCTCGGGATCGCGTCCGTAAGTGTAGATCGGCTCGACCGCCGGAAATGGCGTCTGGTGTCCGAGGCATTGGCGAAACGTCACCTTCCGTTCCCAGGCTTCGGCATCATACTGGCGAAGATCCGGCAGGGCGGAGACCAGCGGCGCATCGAGATCGATGACGCCGTCTTCCCCCAACGCCAGGATGCGCGGCGTGGTGAAGATGACTTTGGTCAGCGATGCCAGGTCGAACCAGGTGTTGTCCTGCATGGGGCGCGGCTTCGGCGCGAGTTGCGCGGAGCCGATTGATCGGATGATACGGCTGCCGCTTTTATCGACAATGCCGAGCACGCCGCCTGGGATTCGCTTGGCGGAAACCGCTGCTGCTAGCGGTTGGAATGCGCGGTCGAAGAGCTGGGCCGCCGCGCTCACGCTTCCGCCCTCGCCATGTGATCCCGCCCAAACTGCTCCCACCTCGCTGGCGCCGGCTCGAACCCCTGTGGGCGCACCAGCGACGGAACCTGGCGCGTGTCGAGCTCGAAATGCTCGTGCCGCCGGTCGATGGTCGGAACCGCGGCAATGAGTTTTTTGGTATAGGAATGCCTGGGCTTTGACAGCACCGAGGTTGCATCGCCGATCTCGACGATCTGGCCGGCATAGATGACGGCGATGCGGTGAGCGATCCGCTCGACGACAGCCATGTCGTGCGAGATGAACAGATAGGCCAGCCCAAACTCGCTCTGCAGGTCGACCAGCAGTTCCAGCACCTTGGCCTGCACCGAGACATCGAGTGCCGAAACCGCTTCATCGAGAACGACCACGGAAGGATTCAGCATCAGCGCGCGGGCGATGCACAGCCTTTGCCGCTGGCCGCCGGAGAATTCGTGCGGGTACCGCTCCAGGCTGTTTTTTGGCAGGCCGACGCGTTTCAGCAGGCTCGCCATCCTGGCCTTCGCTGCAACATTCACCCGGCCGCCGGTGGCGATCACCGGTTCGGCCAGGATGCTCTCGATGCTGAGCCTCGGGTTGAGCGAGGCATAGGGATTCTGGAACACCATCTGCACGGGCAGGGCGCTCTGCTCGGCGGAAGCCTTTCGGGCGCCGACCGAGAAGCTGCCGCGCGTCGACCGCACCAGCCCCAGCACGGCGCGCGCGGTGGTCGATTTGCCCGAACCGCTCTCGCCGACGATGGCCAGCGTCTCGCCTGGCATCAGGTCGAAATCGACGCCGTCGACGGCATGCACCGCGCCGGTGGCGCGGCTGAAGAAACTGCTCTTCAGGGGAAATCGCACCACCAGACCGTCGACCTTCAAGGCCGGTTCCGTGCTTGCGTCCTTGTCGCGCCGTCCGTCCGAACGCGTCGTGCTGCCATTGGTGAAGTGCGGCACGTCCTGCAGCAGATGCTGCGTGTAGGGGTGCTGCGCGTTGTCGAGGATCTGGTTGAGTTCGCCTTGTTCCACGGCCTGCCCGTTCTGCATCACCATCACCTTGTCGGCGATGCCGGCGACCAGGCCGATGTCATGCGTGATGAAGATCATCGACATGCCGGTTTCCCGCTTCAGTTCGGCCAGCAGCGCCATGATCTGCGCCTGCACCGTCACGTCGAGCGCCGTCGTCGGCTCGTCGGCGATGAGCAGGCGCGGATTGCAGGCGAGCGCCATGGCGATCATCACCCGTTGCAGCATGCCGCCGGACAGTTGATTGGGCGTGTATTTCAGCCGCCGCGCGGCATCGGGAATGCGCACGCGGTCGAGCGCATCCTTGGCCGCCGCGGTGGCCTGCCTGCCGGTCAACCCGCGGTGCAGCCGAAACGATTCCTCGATCTGCGAGCCGATGGTCAGCACCGGATTGAGCGAGGTCATAGGCTCCTGGAAGATCATGCCGATCTCGGCGCCGCGAATGCCGGTCAGTTGCGGCTCGGTGGCGGTCATCAGGTCGAAAAGGCTGCCGTTGGCGCGCTTCAGTTTCATGGCGCCGCCGGTGATGCGGCCGCCGCCGAAATCGATCAGACGATTGATCGACAGCGCGGTGACGGATTTGCCCGAGCCGCTTTCGCCGACAATGGCAAGTGTTTCGCCCTCGGCGAGGTCGAAGCTGACGCCGCGCACCACCTCGTTGGCTTGGCGGTCGCGGCCGAAGCCGACGCGCAGGTCGCTGACGGAGAGAAGCGGGGTCATGCCGGCGCCCTCCGCATCTTCGGGTCGAGGATGTCGCGCAAGGCGTCACCAAGCAGGTTGAAACCGAGGATGCTGATCATGATCGCCAGACCCGGGAAGATCATCAGCCAGGGCGCGGTCTCCATCAAATTGCGGCTGTCGCTCAGCATCAGGCCGAGCGAGGCCGCCGGCGGCTGAGTGCCGAGACCCAGGAAGCTCAGACCGGCTTCGGTCAAAAGCGACCAGGCCAATGCCAGTGTCACCTGAACGGTCAACGGCGCCACCAGATTGAGCAGCAGGTGCCGCGTCACGATGTAGGACGAACTGCTGCCGAAGGTGCGCGCAGCGTCGACGAATTCGCGCGCCTTGAGCGACAGAGCAGGGCCGCGCACCACGCGGGTGAAGATCGGCGTGTAGACGATGCCGATGGCAACGATGCTGGTCCATGTGCCCGGTCCGGCAACGGTGACGATGAGCAGCGCCAAAAGGATGGCAGGGAAGGCCAGCAGCACATCCATGATCCGCATCACGACGCCGTCCCAGCGGCGCCCGAGCCAGGCGGCGGCCAGCCCGAGAACCGTGCCGGCAAGGGTGGCGAAGGCCACCGAGAAGAAGGCAACCGTGAAGGACTGGCCGATGCCCGCCATCAGCCGGCTGGCCACGTCGCGGCCAAACAGGTCGGTGCCCATCCAGTAGGCGCTGTTGGGCGCATGCAGCCGGTCGACCCGGAACTGCGTGATGGGATTGTGCGGCGTCAGCCCCAGCATGCCGAGGACGGCGACCAGCAGATAGACGCCGACGATGACGCCGCCGATGCGGCCGCTGCCGTGGCTGAAGATGGCGCGCAGCATGCGCATCAGGACTCCCCCAGCCGGATGCGCGGATCGAGCGCGACATAGGCGAGGTCGACCAGGAGATTGACGATCATGAAGTTGAAGGCGATGAACAGCACGCTGCCCTGCACCAGCGCATAGTCGCGCTGCTGGATCGCATCCAGCACCATGCGGCCAAGGCCGGGCAGCGCGTAGATCTGCTCGACGATGACGGCACCACCCAGCAAATAGCCGAACTCGATGCCGCTCAGCGTCACGACCGGGATCAGCGCGTTGGGCAAAGCATGCCGCCAGATGACGCTGCGCGCCGACGCGCCCTTGCTGCGGGCGGTCCGCACATAGTCGTCGCTCAACACGTCGAGCATCGCCGAACGCGATATGCGGGTGACCGAGGCCGCGAAGGCAAAGCCGAGTGTGATCGCGGGCAGGATCATCTGGCTGAGATTGCGCAAGGGATCCTGCCAGAGCGGCGCGAATTCGCCCATCGCCGGCAGCACGCCGAAGCCGGCCGACAGCGTGTAGATGATCAGCAGGCCGAGCACGAAGCTCGGCGTCGACTGGCCGATCATGGCGACGATGCGCACGCCCAGATCGGACAGTTTCTCATTGTGCGTGGCGGCGAAGATCCCGGCAGGCATGCCGACGGCGAGCGCGATGATCATCGACAGGACGGCCAGCTCGAGCGTCAGCGGGAAGCGCTCGATGATGACGTCGAGCACCGGCCTGCCATAGGTGACCGAGATGCCGAGATTGCCGTGCAGGATGCCGCCTATCCAGCGCCAGTACTGGATGAACCAGGGCTGGTCGATGCCGAAATAGGCAGCGAGCGAGTCCCGCTGTGCCGGCGTCAGCAGGCCGGCTTCTGTGCCGAGCATGGCCGTGATCGAATCGCCCGGCACCATCCGGATCGCCACGAAGACCAGGATGGACACGCCAAGCAGGACGAGAGGAAACGTCGCCAGTCGTCGCATCAGATAGTTCACGCGAAGAAGTCCTCTCGTCCAATGCCTGCGGCGGCTACTGCTGGATGGTAACCTTGCTCAGGCTGAACAGCGTGCCCGTCGGCGTCGGCACGAACCCGGCGATGTTCTTCTGTTGGGCCGTATAGCTGTAGGACGTGTAGAGCCAGATCCACGGTGACATTTCGGCGAGGTGCTTCTCGAATTCGGCGAAGATCACCTTGCGCTTCGCCGGATCGGTCTCGGCGCGGCCTTGCTGCATCTGGCTGTCCAGCGTGTCGTCGATGTAGTTCGCCACCTTCTGCAGATTGCCCGCCTTGGTCCAGTAGCGGTTGTACATGGTGTAGGGGTCGGCGCGGCCGCCATTGAGCGCAATCGCCATATCGAAATCGCCCTTCAGCCAGGCGTCGACATAGACGTTGAGCTCCATCATCTTGATGTCGAGCTTGACGCCGATTTCAGCGAGCTGCGACTGGATGACCTGGGCTTCCGCGGCCGCCGTCGGCGGCTCGCCGGTGGCGCCGATCACGGTCGCGGAAAAGCCGTCGGCAAAGCCGGCCTCTGCCATCAGCTTCTTGGCCTTGTCGACGTCGCGCTTGTAGCAGAACAGCTGGCTCGGGTCGGTCGCGAGCGCCGGGATGGTCAGCGGTCCGGTGACCTTGCCTTCGCCGAGCGAAGCGGTGTCCAGCACCTCCTGTCGGTCGATGGCGCAGGAGATGGCCTGGCGCACCTTCAGCTCGGTCATCGGCTTGCGCGACGGATTGAGCTGCAGCACGTGATAGGCCAGCACCGGCACGCGGTTCAGCTGGAGGCTGGCCTCCTTTGGCACCAGCGTCGCGACCAGCGGATCGTTGAGCAGCGCGAAATCGATCTGCTTGGTGCGCATGGCGGCCAGGATCGCCGCTTCGTCCGGCAGCACGCTGATCTCGATGCCGTCGACGCCGGTAGCGCCGCCGGCCCAGTCCTTGTTGGCGCTCAAGACTTCCTTGGCGTTGGGATCCCATTTGTCGAGCTTGAACGGGCCGGAGCCGACCGCCTTGGTGCCGATCGACCCGGCCTTGATTTCGCTTGCCGGGACGATGGCCGCGTTGACGTCGCTCATCGCCGTCAGGATCGGCGCATCCGGCTGCGACAGATGGAAGACGACGGTCGCTGCATCCGGTGTGTCGATGCTGGCGATCGACAGGAAGTTGGCGCGTGCGGCAGCCCCGGTCTTCTCGTCGAGGATGCGCTCGAACGATGCCTTGACGTCGGCCGAGGTCACGGCGGTGCCGTCCTGGAATTTCGCCTTGGAATCGAGCTTGAAGGTCAGCGCCTTGCCGTCCTTTGAGAATTCCCAGGAGGTGGCGATGGCGGGGATGATCTGCAGGCTGGCATCGACCCGCACCAGCGGCTCATAGATCAGCTCCAGCAGCCGCAGCGATGAAAACGCCGTCTGCTTGTGCGGGTCAAGCCCGGTGGCGTCCTGCGACCAGGCCATATGCAGCGTTGCCGCTTGCGTCGAAACCGTGGCGATACCGAGCATCGCGGCCAGCGTGATACCCGACAGCAGTGTTCTTGTGAGATGCCCTATCATTGTCGTCTCCCATTTTGATTTGACTTGATGCCTTGCAGTTTCCGCCGACCGCTTCCAAGACACACATGGTTTGGAGTATCGGCCCAGTCTATGCGGCTTCACGCCGTCTTGTCTCATGCGGCTTTAGCCGTCTTGTCTCATGCGCTTCATGCTGTCTCGTTGCTGATTGCCTTTCGCAGGAAGCCTCCGGCCTTGCCGAGCGCCGCGCGCGCCTCTTCGACCCCCATGCCGGTGTTCGTGACCAGGATCGCCAGCTTCACGTCATTGCCGGTCTGGGCGAGCACTTGCTTGGCCTGTTGCGCAGCACATCCGGTGGTGTGCATGACGATCCTGATCGCCCTGGCAACCAGCTTCTTGTTGGACGGGTTAAGGTCGACCATCAGATTCTCATAGCTCTTGCCGATGCGGATCATCGAGGCGGTGGTCAGCATGTTGAGCACCAGCTTCTGCGCGGTTCCCGATTTCAGCCGGGTCGAACCGGTGAGTACTTCCGGACCAACGACCGGCGAGATGGCAATGTCGGCGATGCCGGCAATGGTCGACGCCGGATTGCAGGACAGGGCGACCGTCGTTGCGCCCACCTGCTTCGCATAGTTCAGCCCGCCGATGACATAGGGTGTGCGGCCGCTGACCGCGATGCCGACCACAACATCGTTTGATGTGAGCCCGATCTCCTGCAACGCCCTGGCGCCCATTTTCGGATCGTCCTCGGCGCCTTCCGTCGACCGCACCAGCGCGTCGGGGCCACCGGCGATCAGGCCCACCACCATGCCTTCGGGCACGCCGAAGGTGGGCGGACACTCCGAGGCATCGAGAACGCCGAGCCGGCCGCTGGTGCCGGCACCCATATAGACAAGCCGCGCGCCTTTCTGGAAGGCAAGCACGATCCGATCCACCGCGGCCGCAATCTCGGGCACGACCTTCTCGACCGCCGCCGGAACGACCTTGTCCTCATCGTTGATCTTGCTCAACACGTCGATGGTCGGCAGCAGGTCGATGTCCATCGTCCTCGGGTTCCGGCCCTCGGAAACCAGCCGGTCCAGTTCGGACATCAACCCTTGCTCGGTCATTAGCTTGCTTTCAAAAACCATGCGGCACAGCCGGAACAGCAAGGCCAACCAGCGCCAGCACACACGGACCAAGGGTCCGTCGTCGCTGCCCTGTTTTCTTTGTTAACTTTTTAGAATTTTATATTCATGTAGTCAACAAAAACTTGGAATATTTTATTCCTTCTCTGGCAAGGCGTTACTGTCCGTCGAGGGACCTTTTGGCAAGGATGATCGCGCCCGACACAGCATCGCCGTCTGCGGGCTTCAGGCGGCGCCGGACATCAGGAGAGAGCCAGGGTTCGAGCGGACTGGAGAGGCCGCCCAGCAAGGTCACGCGCGGCGCGCCTTTTTCGAACAGCACCCGCACCAGCGTATCGATCTGCTCGGCAGCACTTTGCACGATGCGCCGTCCGACCGGATCGCCCTGGTCAGCATGGCGCATCACCATCGGCGCCAGGGCTGCGTAGTCCGTGGCGGTTGCCCGATCCATCCAGGCAACCGCTTCCATCGGGTCGCTATGGAAACGCTGCATCACCTCCGCCAGCAGCGCTGTCGGCTCATGCCTTCCATCATGCGCGCGCAACGCCAGTTGCACAGCCTTCAGGCCAAGGTCGGCACCGCTGCCCTCATCGGAGATCGGAAAGCCGTAGCCACCAACACGCAGGTCGCGTCCCTCGACGAAGCCAAGGCCGATCGAGCCCGTTCCGGCGATGACAATGGCGCCGTCCTGGCCGGAATGCGCGCCCAGGCAGGCGCCGACGCCGTCGCTGACGAAATCGATGCTGGCAAACGGATGCACGATCGCCCGCAACGCCTCCAGCGCACCCTTGCGGCCGATGCCGGCAAGGCCGATGCCGGTGTGTATCCGGGCGATCTCCACTGCACCGAAGCCAGCCTCCTCGATGGCAGTGCCAAAGGCTTTCGCGACCGAGGCCCAGGCCGCATCGATGCCGAGCCGCGTTGTCGCCGGCCCCGACAGGCCTTGCCCCAGCACCGTCCCGTCAGCGTCTTCGATACGGGCGCGGCAACCGGTTCCGCCGCCGTCGACGCCCAGAAAATAGTGTTCCACACCGTTCATGCGCTCAGCCGCTCGATGTCGGCGCCGCACAGGCGCAGCTTGCGGTCCAGTTGTTCATAGCCGCGGTCGAGGTGATAGACGCGGTTGATGGTCGTCTCGCCCTCGGCGACAAGTGCGGCCAGCACCAGCGATACCGATGCGCGCAGATCGGTGGCCATCACAGGCGCGCCATGCAGTTTCTCGCCACCACGCACCAGCGCCGTGGTGCCTTGCAGCTTGATGTTGGCGCCGAGCCGCATCAGTTCGGGAACATGCATGAAGCGGTTCTCGAAGATGGTTTCGCGCAGCAGCGACGCGCCGTCGGCGCAGCACATCAGCGCCATGAACTGCGCCTGGAGATCGGTCGGAAACCCCGGATAGGGTTCCGTCGTCAGGTCGGCGGCTTTCAGCGGCCGGTCGCGCGAGACGATGAGCCCGCGGTCGCCGGGCCAGACGCTGACGCCGGTGGCCTCCAGCAGTTGCACCACCGATGCCATGTGCTCGAGCCGGGCATGCGTCAGTTCGAGCTGGCCGCCGGTGATCGCCGCGGCGATGGCATAGGTGCCGGCCTCGATCCGGTCGGGGATGATGTCGTGCGTGGCGGCATGCCAGTTGGTGTCGCCGGCAATCAGGATGCGGTGCGTGCCGGCGCCCTCGATGCGCGCGCCCATGGCGGTGAGGCAAGCGGCGAGATCCGCCACTTCCGGCTCGCGCGCCGCGTTGAGGATCTCGGTTTCGCCCTTGGCCGTGGTCGCCGCCATGACAGCGGTTTCCGTCGCGCCGACCGATGGCGAGCTCAAGACGATGCGCGTGCCGTTCAGCCCGTTCGGCGCAGAGGCGACGATCGAACCGTTTTCGATGGCGATCCTGGCGCCCAGTGCGCCAAGTGCCGCCACATGCATGTCGACCGGCCGCGCGCCGATGGCGCAGCCGCCCGGCAGCGAAACCCGCGCATGGCCGAAACGCGCCAGCAGCGGCGCCAGAACGAGCACCGTCGCCCGCATCTTTCGCACCGTATCGTATGACGTCTCCTTGGATACGGCGGCACTGGTGTCGATCGTCGCGGCATGCGCCGACCGGGTCACCTCGGCGCCGTGCAGCCGCACCACGCCGAGCATGTTTTCGACGTCGGTCACATCAGGCAGATTGGTCAGTTCGAGCGGGTAGGGGCTGAGCAGCGCCGCCGCTATCTGCGGCAGGGCCGCATTCTTGGCGCCGGATATGGTGACCGCGCCTTCCAGTCTTTGGCCGCCGACGATCCGCAATCTATCCATGGGCTGCAACCTTGTGCGACGAAAGCCGGCCACACCCGGGCGGCTTCTCTCTGGAGACGCTGCTCCGAATCCCGGATTTTGGCCCGGTCCAGTTCAAGAATTAATTCTACGTTCTTGGCTGTCAATCGGAATTGGAATATTTTATTCCTTAGCCCGGCACCTGAAAGCGCGAGGAAATCCCGTGTCCGTCCTGAACAGGATCAATGCGAAGCTCGACGGCATGGCGCCCGGTGATCGCGAGATCGGCCAGTACATCGTCGACAATCCCGACCAGATGCTGCGCCTGTCGACGGCCGCACTCGCCGCCGAGATCGGACGCAGTCAGTCGAGCGTCGTCAAGTTCAGCCAGAAGCTCGGCTATGCCAGCTATCAGGAACTCAAGCTCGCCGTCAGCGAGGCCAAGGCGCAGGAATGGCAGGTGCCGGCCGGCATGATCCACGGTTCTATCGAGGTCGGCGACAGCTACCAGGTCATTTTGAAGAAGCTGATCGGCAGCAAGCTTCTGTCGATGCAGCGGACCGCCGAGACCAACAGCGAGCGGATCATCTCCAGGGCGCTGGAACTGCTGGACAAGGCGCGCCGCATCCATCTGGTCGGCGTCGGTGCATCCTCGCTGGTGGCGCGCGATTTCTCCTACAAGCTGATGAAGCTCGGCCGCAATGTCCTGCACGACAGCGACAGCCACATCCAGATGGCCAATGTCTCGACGCTCGGGCCGGGCGATGTGCTGTTCGCGCTGTCCTATTCCGGCGCCAGCATCGAAACCCTGCGCATTGCCGAGCTTGCCCGCAAGCGCGGCACCATGGTGATCGCCGTCACCGGCCTGCACGACAATCCGCTGAGCCGGGTCGCCGACATCTGCCTCTACACGATCGCCGACGAAGAGCGTGCGCGATCCTCCTCCATCACCGCGCGCGACGCGCAGCTGACGCTGACCGACCTGTTGTTCATCCTGCTGGTGCAGAAGCAGCCGGATGCCAATGAGTATGTCCACAACAGCGAAGCGGCGGTCTCGGTGCTGAAGGCCGAGCGGTCTTCGTAGCGCCACAGGCGATATTGGATTGCGCACGCCGTTTCTGCGGCCGTCTGGCTCAACAACTGCAGCAATGCCATCTCTTGCCTGTCACCCGCGAAGGCGCGACCCTGCTTCAGTCCAAATCCGCAAGGAGAGAAAAATCATGACATCCGATGTGGCCGTCATTGCAGGCGCAGGCGCTGGTCTGAGCGCCTCGCTGGCGCGCCTCCTCACCCGCGAAGGCTTTCACGTGGTTCTGGCCGCCCGCAATGTTGAAAAGCTGAGCGCTCTGGTCGACGAGACCGGTGCACTTGCCGTCGAGACGGATGTCGCCGACGCTGCGTCCGTCGCCAGGCTGTTCGACGCCGCCGACAAGGCCGGCCCGCTGGCACTCGCGGTGTTCAACGCCAGCGCGCGCACGCGCGGCCCGATCGCCGAGCTCGATGCCGAAGCGGTCAAACAGGCATTGCTGGTCGGTGCCTATGGCGGCTTCCTGGTCGGCCAGCAGGCGGCGCGGCGGCTGCTGGCGCGGGGTTCCGGATCGATCCTGTTCACCGGCGCCACTGCCAGTGTGAAGGGATTTCCCAGCTCGGCCGGCTTTGCCATGCCTAAATTCGGCCTGCGCGGCCTGGCGCAGTCCATGGCCCGCGAGCTCGCCCCACAGAACATCCACGTCGCCCACTTCATCATCGACGGCCAGATCGAGCCGCCCGGACAAGCAGCCGATCCCGAGCGGCCGGACCGCCGGCTATCGCCGGACGCCATCGCCGAGGCCTATCTCACAACCCATCGCCAGCATCGCAGCGCCTGGAGCTCGGAGCTTGAGCTGCGGCCCTGGGTCGAGGCGTTTTGACAATCCAGATGATCGCCCAGGGGAAGTAACGCATCGGGGTCGATGCGGTCGTAGTTCACACCGCCGACAATCTGGTCGACCACGGTGCCCCTATAGGTCAGTCTAGACGCTTTCGAGGTATGTCTCGATCTCGAAATCGCTGACATTGAGCGCGAACGTGTTCAATTCCTGCCGTTTGCAGGCAACGAAAGAGTCGCGCAGGATGGCCGGAAAGATCTCCGCCACATGCGTCCCGCTTTCAAAGGCGGCGATCGCGGACGCCCAGTCCGGTGGCAGCTTTGCCGGCGGAAGTCCCTGGCCGTCAGTGCCGATCGGATCCCCTGGCGACAGCTGTCTTTCGATGCCGGTCAGCGCGGCGCCCAGTATGGCCGCAAGCGCCAGATAGGGATTGGCGTCAGCTCCGGAAACGCGATGCTCGATACGACGCGCACCGGTCGGTCCGCCGGGAATGCGGATCGCGACCATGCGGTTCTCATAACCCCAGGCGACCGCGGTTGGTGCGTAGGATCTTGGGCGTAGCCTGCGGTACGAATTGAAGTGTGGTGCGAACACCAGCGTGCTCTCGGCCATTGCCGCAAGCAGGCCGCCAACCGCATGGCGCATGGTCTCCGAGCCCTGGTCTGTGCCGTCGTCGAAGACGTTGCGGCCTTCGCCGTCGACCAGGGAGAAATGAACGTGAAAGCCATTGCCGGCCCGGTCGCCATAGGGCTTGGCCATGAAGCAGGCGGCAAAGCCGTGCTTGCGGGCAATGCCCTTCACCGTGCGCTTGAACAGCACCGCGTCGTCGGCAGCCCGCAAGGCGTCCGCAACATGGTTCAGATTGATCTCGAACTGACCCACGCCGTTTTCGGCGATGGCGGTGTCGACGGGGATGCCTTGCGTCCGGCAGGCTTCATAGACGTCGTGGATGAAGGATTCGAAGTCGTCGATCTCATCGATCGACAGTGCCGCGTCGGAATCGAGACGGCGCCCGGTCACCGGTGAGACAGGTCCGACCGGCCGCTGCGATTGCGGATCGACGAGATAGAATTCGAGTTCCGTTGCCGCGACCGGAGTCAGGCCCAAGGCCTTGTAGCGATCGAGGATGCGGGCCAGCGCCCGTCGCGGGTCGCCGAGATAGGGCGCGCCGCTTTCGTCGGCAAGCCAGAGCGGGATGAGCGCCGTCGGATGGGCCGTCCAGGCCACCGGGAGAATGCCGCGCCCCGTCCACTGGCACAGTCCATCGGCATCGCCGGTCGAGAAAACCAGGCTATTGCCTTCGATATCCTCGCCCCAGACATCGAGCCCGATCAGCGAGTAAGGCATGCGCAGCTTGCCTTCCAGCGCCTTTCTTGCCTGCTCGACCGGTATGCGCTTGCCGCGCATGATGCCGTTGAGATCGCACACCGCGGCCCTGAGGCTCTGGATGTCGGTTCTGCTTTCAAGCCAGTTCAAAACGTCCGCAATTGCATCGCTCAATTTATAACCTCTGGTTTTTGAAGGTCCCCGCAAGCCTGACCGGCTGCACTGTCCCTGGTAAATAGCTTGTGAGTTTTTGAAAAACGGACCTGGCTGTCGCCAAGGGGCTTTTCCTTATTTTTTCAAGTCACTAGCCGGGATGTCGGGAGGCATTTCAAAACCAATTGCGCGATCTGCGATCGCAACATAGAGGCAAGAGCACGGAAAGCCAAGGGGCGACTTCAGCTTCTCGTCTTCGGAAATCTGGCCTGCCGCAGGATGTGCGAGGCGCCTTCGTCGATATCACGCACGATGGCCGCGCGGGCGCGCTCCCCATCCTGGGCTTCGATCGCGGCGACGACTTCCTCGTGATAGTCGATGTCGAGAATGGAGGCGAGATCATCCTCGAACCCCATGGCGAGGTTCCTGAGAAACGGGCCGACCTGCATCCACACGGTCTCGATCAGGAAGATCATCTGCTCGTTGCCGCAATGGCGATAGATCGAGAATTTGAAGTCGTGGTTCTTGCGCAGGTAATCGTCGATATCGCCCTTGCGGGCCGCCAAGGTCAGGTCGGTGCAGTGGCGCCGGATCGTCCGCAGATTGTTGCCGTTGATGCGTTTCGTCGCTAGCTCGGTCGCCGAGCCTTCGAGGATCGTCCGCACCGCGGTCAATTGCGAAAACCGGTCGGCCGATATTACCGGCACCTCGACGCTGCCGTTCGGCATCGGGCTGAGCGCCCGCAGCGCCTGCAGCCGCATGAAGGCGCTGCGCACCGGCATGTCGCTGGTGCCGAGTTCCTTGGCGAGCTTTCGCGAGGTCAGCTTCTGGCCCGGCGTGAACCGGCCGGACATCAGCGCTCGCACAAGTTCCAGATAGACTTTCTCATGCAGGGGAACGGTGTCGACGGCGGTCAACCCGAATTGTGTTTTGTCGGCCATTGGCGGGGGCGCTGCTTCATTCGTTCTGAGATCTGTGCAGCAGGCTGGTTTCGCCGCTGGGGATTCTGCGTGGCCGAACTCGGCGAGAACGCCGAAGTCAGCGATATATCAAGCACATGATAGACGCTTCGGTCGTCGCGCGGCAAGCCAACGCGTCACCTACCGGCTGTTGCACCCAAGGCCAGAGGCTTGATTGTTGGGCGAGCGGCGTCTGCGCCACGCTGTGCAAAACCGTCATCACAAATCTTGACCTTGCGCGCACTTGCACCTCTGGCCGCTCTCTGGCTTTTTGGGGTACCCATCGCAACGGACTGATTCGCGTCATGCCGCTCGATTGCAATCTGCCCAAAAGCAGTCTGCGGGTGGGTCGTGAAGCGCGCGCAATTGACGAAGGAGAAACAGGCATGGCCGAGTTTAAGAAGCCCGAAATCTCCGAGATGAGACCCAAGATCACCGTCATCGGCGTTGGTGGTGGTGGCGGCAATGCCGTCAACAACATGATCGCGGAGCAGCTTCAAGGAACCGAGTTCATCGCCGCCAACACCGACGCGCAGGCGCTGACCATGTCCAAGGCGACGCGGCTGATCCAGCTTGGCGCGCATGTCACCGAAGGATTGGGCGCCGGATCGCTTCCCGAGATCGGCCGCGCCGCGGCCGAGGAATCGCTCGACGAGATCATGGACCATCTGGCCGGCACGCATATGTGTTTCGTCACCGCTGGCATGGGCGGCGGCACGGGAACCGGCGCCGCTCCTATCATCGCCCAGGCGGCGCGCAAGGCCGGCATCCTGACGGTGGGCGTCGTCACCAAGCCTTTCGCCTTCGAGGGCAGGCGCCGCATGCAGATGGCTGAAGAGGGCATCGAGCGGCTGCGCGAGAGCGCCGACACGGTGATCGTCATCCCGAACCAGAACCTGTTCCGGATCGCCGATGCCAAGACCACCTTCGCCGACGCGTTCGTCATTGCCGACCGGGTGCTCTACTCCGGCGTCAGCTGCATCACCGATCTCATCGTCAAGGAAGGCCTCATCAATCTTGACTTCGCCGATGTCAAATCGGTGATGCGCGACATGGGCCGCGCCATGATGGGCACCGGCGAGGCGTCCGGCGAAGGCCGCGCGATGAAGGCGGCGGAAGCCGCGATCGCCAACCCGTTGCTGGACGAAGTGTCGATGAAAGGCGCCAAGGGCGTCCTGGTCTCGATCTCGGGCGGCAGGGACATGACCCTGTTCGAGGTCGACGAGGCCGCCACCCGCATTCGCGAAGAAGTCTACGAGGACGCCGACATCATCGTCGGCGCCATCTTCGACAAGGGCATGGAAGGCCGCTTCAGGGTCTCGGTGGTGGCGACAGGCCTCGACCGTGCGTTTGGAGCAGAAGATGGCGATGCCGGCATCGCCCGCGACCACGCCGGCCAGCCGCCAGCGCGGACGCTTCAATAAGGGGGTTCGGCGCATTTCCTTGCCGAGATGTGTTTTTTCGGGGAGACATCGCCAGCGGGGCAGATTGGCCGACGGTCAGCTGTATCGACCTCTGTACCGCTGCTGCTACAAGAATCCGTCATAGACGGCCATCTATACTGGCTACCCGTATCGTTCGAGCGACGAGAGGCGCGGCTTGGAATTTGACTTGAAAACCATCGAAGCGCTTGCGCCCGATCAGGCCTCGTTGAGCGCCGCTTCCAGGTTGACCAGGCAATCGAACTGGCCGCGACTCGAAAAAAGCGAACAGCTGGCGCTCATCTGGGGGGAATGCCAGGGTTCCGGCTCCAATCCCTACCGCGTGGTCGTCGACACTGGCGACCATGGCTACAAATGCACCTGCCCGTCGCGGAAGTTCCCCTGCAAGCACACCTTGGCGCTGATGTGGATAGCCGCCACCACGCCGGCCAGTTTTGCCGCCGCGGGCTCGACCCCCGAATGGGTGAATGACTGGCTCGGTCGCCGCAGGAAGACCTCACCGCAGCCGACGGGGCCGGCGCCCGGTGCGGGAGGCAAGAGTATTGGCGAAATCTCGCTCGACGACGAAAGTACTGTTGTCGAGGACGCCGCTGCGGTCGAGCGCCGCGAGGCAGCGCAGCGAAAGCGGACGCAGGACACGCAATCCGCCGTGTCGGCGGCGCTGGATGAACTGGATCAATGGATCGCTGATCAATTGCGGCTTGGCCTTGCCGGCTTTGTCGACAACAGCAGCGACCGTTGCCGCCGGATTGCGGCACGGCTGGTCGACATGAAAGCAACGGCGCTTGCCGGCCGTATCGACGAGATTCCGTCACGGCTGATGGGGCTGCGCAGCGAGGAGCGCCCGGACGCGGCGATCCGCGAACTCGGCAAGCTTGTGCTACTGGCCAAGGCCTGGCGATCGACACCAGGCGACGCCGAACTGAGGCGGCTCGTATCGACCTCCGAAAACCGTGAGCAGGTACTGGCCAATCCCGAAGCGATCCAGGTAGAAAGCATCTGGGAAGTGCTCGGCGAGAAGATCGAAACCCGCCGTGACGGTCTTGTCAGCCATTCGACCTGGCTGCTCGACCTGAAGAGCGCGAGCCCGCAATTTGCTCTCTTGCTCGACTATTTTCCGGCCTCAGCGGGTCGCCGGTCGAACGCCTTCACGTCAGGAGACCGGTTTGATGCCAGGCTGGTCTTTTATCCGGCACGCCAGCCGTTGCGAGCACTGGTGACGGACCGCAAGGGCGATGTCCCGTCAGGTGAGTGGCCTGATTTCGGCTTTGACGCAGGCGATCCGCTCGCGGCCCATGTCGCTCACCAGGACACAGCCCCCTGGCTCACCGACTGTCCCGTCATGCTGCCGCCCGGCGCGATCCTGCTGGACGATCGCGGTGCCGCCTGGTGGCAGGCAACCGGCGATCCGCATGGTATCGCCTTGCCGATCGCCGACACCGTCAATCCAACGCTGCTTGGGCTGGACCTCACGGCAACGGCAGCACTTTGGAACGGCAGCCGGCTGGACCTGCTGGCTGCGCAAAGCAGGTTCGGGAGGCTTGACCTGTCGTGAACGAGATCGAGCAGACCGGCCTGGCGACCATGCGCGACAGCTGGATCACCGGCGGGACCAGCTTCGATCTGGCTCCAGCCGCGTGGAAGGAGATTGCCGGTGGCGCAAGCCTCGACGAGCGCGAGCGTCGCCTGTTGGCAATCGCCGCGCAGGCCCTCGACATTGCCTTGCGGCCAGCCGCGCCCAAGACGCTGAAGCGCCGCCCAGTGCTGCCTGAACTTGCCTTGCCGATGCTACCGGAGCGGCTGCGGCCGCTTTTGCGAGCGGCGCTGAAACACGCCGGCGACACAAGAAGCAAGACGCGTGTGGTGTCGCTCGTCGCCAGCCGCGGCTTCGTGCTGCATCCGATGGACTGGATGCCGGCCGTGTCGGATCAGAACGGCCCGGACGTCTATGCACCCTGGATCGACTGGCAGGCAGGCGCGGACGGCGAAAAACACACCCGCCAGGAAAAGTTGACCGCGGAAAACTGGGATGACTTCTATCCCGCCGCGCGTCGTACGGCGCTCGCGGATATGCGCCGCACCGCGCCGGCATCGGCTCGGCAACTGATCGAGACCAAGGGATCCGGCGAGCCGGCCGAGATCAGGCTTGCACTCATCGAACTCATGCGCTTCGGCCTCGGCGCCGATGACGTGCCGTTCCTGAAGAACCTCTCCGCCGATCGTTCCGGCAAGGTACGCGAATTGGCCGGCCGGCTGCTGGCAAGGCTCGGAGAGCATGGCCAGCTTGGCGATGGCGGGCCGGAAGATCCAACAGCAGAACTCGCCGCCTTCATCGCGGAAGGCAAATCCGGCTTCATCCGCCGCCGCACCACCTACACGCCGGCAAAACTCAAATCGCCGGCGCAGGAAAGACGTCGTGCCGAACTGTTCGAGACCTGTAACCTGGTCGACCTCGCCACGCGCTTCGGCAC
>NZ_RZRQ01000750.1:0-556 GCF_003997785.1 Mesorhizobium sp. M7D.F.Ca.US.004.01.2.1
GCAGTCCGGTCGAGGCGACTTCGCCGCAGGCCCAGAGCCCCTTGACGGAGCTGCGACCGGACCCGTCAACGGCCACTCCACCCATGTGGTAGTGTTGAGCGGGGCGGATGGGAATAAGGTCGCGCGCCGGATTGATGCCGGCTCCACGGCAGGCGGACGCGATCGTCGGGAACTGGCGCGCGAATTCCGGGCCAGGCCGTTGCCGCGCGTCGAGAAAGACACGGTGGCCGTTCGCAAGATGGTTCCACACGGCGCGCGCCAGGACATCGCGGGCGGCAAGTTCTGCCCCTTGCACGCCCTCGAGAAAGGGGCGGCCGGTTTCGTCGATGAGGGCGGCACCTTCGCCGCGGACAGCCTCGCTGATCAGCGTCATCGGGCGCTCCGACCCGTCAAGCGCAGTCGGGTGGAACTGGATGAACTCGAGGTCGGAAAGGACGGCTCCCGCGCGGGCCGCAAGCGCCAGACCCTGTCCGCAACTCCCAGGTGGATTGGTCGTGTCGAGAAATAGCCCGCCGATCCCACCGGTGGCGAGAACGACGCGCCGCGAGGCGAAGAA
>NZ_RZRQ01000751.1:0-555 GCF_003997785.1 Mesorhizobium sp. M7D.F.Ca.US.004.01.2.1
GCGTAGGCGCGATCGGCATAGATTTCGCGGATCGGCGCCAGGCCGGCGTCAAGCGCAGCGACCTCTGTTGCCATGGCGGGCATCACAATGAAGCTCAAACCCTTGTCGACTGCAGCGATGGCCCCCGCGACTGCGGCAGCCAGAGCCGGATCCTCGGCAGACATGTTGCCGAGCGATCCGTGCGTCTTGACATGCGCCAGCCGCACGCCTTGGCTTTTCGCCAGAGCCTGAAGTGCGCCAATCTGGTAAATCACCTGCTTGGCTATGTCCGCCGGGCTGTCGTCCAAGATTCGCCGTCGACCGAAGCCCCAAAGATCGAAGAACCCTGGATGAGCCCCCACATTGACGCCGCGTTGCGCAGCCAGGGCCAAGGTCCGATGCATCACCAAGGGATCGCCTGCGTGAAAGCCACAGGCAATGTTGGCGGATGTTACAATCGAAAGCATTGCATCGTCATTGCCGAGCGTATAGGCGCCGAAGCCTTCGCCCATGTCGCAATTGATATCAATGGTCCGCACCGGCCGCGGCCTCCGCGCTGATGAAAAGGATTCTACG
>NZ_RZRQ01000752.1:0-555 GCF_003997785.1 Mesorhizobium sp. M7D.F.Ca.US.004.01.2.1
GTCTTCGAATGAGCGGTCAAAATCTTTCTCCTGTCAGGAGCCTGTGCCGATGGAGCGAGACCGGGTCTTCGGTCAAGACGACGCACAGAGCAAATACGGCAGCGGATTCAAATTGCTGGAGCGTCCTTTAGCACGTCCAGGCCGGCGCGCAGCGCACTTTCGGCGACAAGACGCGCAAAATGAAAAAGGCCAGGCACCGCCTGACCTTCCGTAAGAGAACGCCGTGCATCCAGACGGATGCACAAGGCACGCTCCTCTCATGCGCATGACATGCCGTGGAAACTCAGGTCTCCGCGGCCATGCGCCCGAATTCGCCACTCACCGGTGCCAGTACATCCGTGGTCACCGGGAGAGCTGAATTCTTTTTTCAGGCCGCCTTCAACTGGTCGGCGGACATCTTGCCCGACTTGTTGTCGCGGACCATCTCGTAGCCGAGCTTCTGGCCCTCGACGATGTCGCGCATACCGGCGCGCTCTACGGCCGAGATGTGGACAAAAACGTCGGCTGAGCCGTCGTCAGGCTGAATAAAACCAAAACCTTTGGTGGCGTTGAACC
>NZ_RZRQ01000753.1:0-552 GCF_003997785.1 Mesorhizobium sp. M7D.F.Ca.US.004.01.2.1
CCTATACGGTGTTTCCGCATGTTGCCTTGCGCATCGACAAGTTCCTCACCGGCGAGGGCGACACGTTCCAGGTCGACATGGGGCGCGAGGCGCTGATCAATGGCGGCTGGTTCGGCGTCGGGCCGGGCGAGGGCACGGTCAAGCGGGTCATCCCCGACAGCCATGCCGACTTCGTCTTCTCGGTCGCCGGCGAAGAGTTCGGGCTGATCATGTGCTTCTTCATCATGTCGATCTTCGCCTTCATCGTGCTGCGCGGCCTCAACACGGCGCTGAAGGAACACGACGATTTCACCCGCTATGCGGTCGGCGGTCTCGTCACTGTCTTCGGCCTGCAGGCAGTCATCAACATGTGCGTCAACCTGCAGCTGGTGCCGGCCAAGGGCATGACGCTGCCGTTCATCTCCTATGGCGGCTCCTCGCAGATCGCCATCGCCATCTCGATGGGCATGGTGCTGGCGCTGACACGCAAGCGGCCGGAAAAGCGCAAGCAGATGGGCTTTGGCCTGTCGCAACGCGCCGTGCCGGCGGAGTGATATGGCCAGAGGCGTCATC
>NZ_RZRQ01000754.1:0-535 GCF_003997785.1 Mesorhizobium sp. M7D.F.Ca.US.004.01.2.1
CTCGGGGCATGGCCATGATTCCGTCGGCCGATCGCCGGATTCGGCGGCAAACAAGGAGTTGCGGACGGGTAGATGGTTAACGAGAGCTTTCTGAGTGAGGCCAAATCGTGTCATTTGTGCAACAACGCCGGGGGATAGCAGCCGAACAGCCCTTTCGCCGGTACGATCGTGGTTGAACGCCGCCGGCTCATGGGTAATGTCGATTTCGAAGGAGCGGCGCGGTGCGCATCTTTTTCGGTAGTGGGGATGGGGCAGGGAACGCTGTCCTTCAGCAAAGAATACCCAGACCCGTTTTTTAACTTTTGACTGGAGGTCAGAAAATGAACATTAAGAGCCTTCTCCTCGGCTCCGCTGCGGCCCTGATCGCAGTTTCCGGTGCGCGCGCCGCCGACGCCGTCGTCGTCGCCGAGCCGGAACCCGCTGAATACGTCAAGATCTGCGACGTCTACGGCGCTGGCTACTTCTACATCCCCGGCACCGAAACCTGCCTGCGCATCGGCGGCTATGTCCGTTATGACATCGGCGTGGGCGATGC
>NZ_RZRQ01000755.1:0-525 GCF_003997785.1 Mesorhizobium sp. M7D.F.Ca.US.004.01.2.1
GTCCATGGCGACATGGTAGGGGATGCGCTTCGGCAGTTTGATCGTCGCCGCGTCGGCCAGCGTGCCGGCGCGGATTTCGGGCAGCGCGAAGGAGGAATGGTCCGAGGCGTAGATCAGGTCGCAGGACAGCGCCAGTTCGAAGCCGCCGCCAACCGCCATGCCGTTGACGCAGGCGATGACCGGCTTGTTGAGGTCGCGCAGTTCCTGCAGCCCGGCAAAACCGCCGACGCCATAGTCGCCATCGACCGCATCACCGTCTGCAGCCGCCTTCAAATCCCAGCCGGCGCAGAAGAACTTGTCGCCTGATGTCTTGACGATGGCGACACGCAACTCCGGATCGTCGCGGAACGCCTTGAAGGTCTCGCCCATCAGCCGCGAGGTTTTCAGGTCGATGGCGTTGGCCTTTGGCCGGTCGAGCGTGACCTCGAGGATGGTGCCTTCGCGGCGGGTCGAAATGACGTCAGACATTCTTCTTGTCTCCCAGCACCAGCAGTGCGTCGGCGATCCAGGCGCCCTTGCCTTCGC
>NZ_RZRQ01000756.1:0-510 GCF_003997785.1 Mesorhizobium sp. M7D.F.Ca.US.004.01.2.1
CGCCGATCTCGGGGGCTTCCAGCTTGACCGAGAGGTATTCCTCGCCCGAACGCTGGGAGATGCGGTGCCAGCCGGCTCCGATCTCGAAGCCCGTGCGCTTGTTGACGATCCGGTAGTCGGGCGCGTCCTCGCGCGACTTGTTGGTGTTCGGGATGAGGGTGATCGGAGCGTTGACCCGGAGCGTGGCAAAGACGCCTTCCATCGAGCCGTCGGCCTTGGTGGTGAGGTTTGCGATCGTGGTGGCCATGGTAGTTCTCCTTCGGTTGCATCGGGACCATTCCCGATGGCGCCAAAGGAGAGGGCCGTCCTGCTGCGGTCATCTCGGCGAAAATTCTGGAAAATTCTATTTGCCGAAAAATAGCGGGCAGGCCCTTCGCCTGCCCGCAGACAAAAAACAGAAATCGAATTTTCCTGAATATTCGCCGAGTGTACCCCCAACGGGGGTTGACCGCACAAAGCAGGCGGTCCTCTACAAAGGCGACATGAAACGGGAATGGCCCCGGATGGGAC
>NZ_RZRQ01000757.1:0-506 GCF_003997785.1 Mesorhizobium sp. M7D.F.Ca.US.004.01.2.1
GCCGTCGGTGATGCAGACGCAGAGCTTGATGCCGGCATCCGCCGCTTCCATGATCGAATCGGCGGCGAAGGGCGGCGGCACGAAGACGATGCTCGCCTCGGCGCGGGTCTCACGCACAGCGCCCTTGACGGTGTTGAACACCGGCAGGCCGAGATGCTTTTGGCCGCCCTTGCCGGGGGTGACGCCGCCAACCAGCTTGGTGCCGTATCGCTTCATGTCCTCGGCATGGAAGCTGCCGATCTTGCCGGTGAAGCCCTGGACGATGACGCGTGTGTTGCGGTTGAGCAGGATTGCCATTTTTTCGACCTCCCTCAGGCTGCTTTTTTCTTGGTGGCCGCGCGCCAGGCAGCGACGGCCTTTTCGGCGGCTTCCGCCAGTGTGTCGGCGACGATAATTTTCTCGCCGGAATCGGCCAGGATGCGGCGTCCTTCTTCGACCTTGGTGCCGGAGAGCCGGACCACCAGCGGTACGTCGACGCCGACTTCGCGGATCGCCTTGATGACGCC
>NZ_RZRQ01000758.1:0-505 GCF_003997785.1 Mesorhizobium sp. M7D.F.Ca.US.004.01.2.1
CCCCAATCCTGCCGCGACCGG
Source organism: Mesorhizobium sp. M7D.F.Ca.US.004.01.2.1 (assembly GCF_003997785.1). NCBI lineage: Bacteria > Pseudomonadati > Pseudomonadota > Alphaproteobacteria > Hyphomicrobiales > Phyllobacteriaceae > Mesorhizobium > Mesorhizobium sp. M7D.F.Ca.US.004.01.2.1. The sequence continues at coordinate 22 of NZ_RZRQ01000758.1, forward strand.
GGCCGCCGACCAGGCGACCGGGGAAAACTTTGCGGTGAAGGTCACCGACAGCGACAACGACACGGCCAATGCCTCGCTGACCGTCAAGGTCAACGATGACGGGCCGCATGCGGTCAACGACGGTCAGACGCAGGCGACGGAGAATGCGCCGGTCACGATCGACGTGTTCGCCAACGACGTGCATGGCGCCGACGGGGTGCTGGCGAGCACGGTGACGCTGGTTGCCGGCAGCCTGAGCGGCTCGGGCATCCTGGTGAACAACGGGAACGGCACGTTCACCTACACGCCTGGCGCTGGCGAACAGGTTCCGGTGAGCTTCTCGTACACGATCAAGGATGGCGACGGAGACACCTCACAGGCGACGGCGACGATTACCCTGGTGGCGGATTCGATACCGACGGTCACGGTGACGCCGACCGGCGGGACGCCGGCGGTCGACGCGACCGCTGTCGTCGACGAGAAGGGCCTTGCGGACGGTAGCGGG
>NZ_RZRQ01000759.1:0-482 GCF_003997785.1 Mesorhizobium sp. M7D.F.Ca.US.004.01.2.1
CAGCCCTCTCGAAGTTCGACGGCTCCGGCGCGGACCGGCGCCCCGGGCCGTCCTCCCTCGATCTCCACATCTATCTCGGCAGCAATTGCCGGGCCTTTGCGCACAATGCGCAGCATGAGGAAGAGGCCCACAGGATAGATGATGAGATAGACCGCTACGTAGCCGATCAGCGAGAGCATCACATCAAAGCCCGTCAATGAAGGTGTCACTGAGTCCGCCGTGCGCAGAAGGCCGTATACTGTCCAGGGCTGACGTCCAACCTCGGTGGTGATCCAGCCTGCGATGACCGCCACGAAGCCGATGGGCGCCGCGATCTGGGTGATCGAGAGAAAGGCCGGCGACGCGTCCAGACGGCCGCGCCAGCGAAGCCATCCGCCGACAAGGACGAGGCCAAGCATCAGAATGCCGCAGCCGACCATAATCCGGAAGGCGAAGAAGGGGATCGCGACGGGGGGACGCTGATCGGCCGGAAAGTCCTTGAG
>NZ_RZRQ01000075.1:0-21807 GCF_003997785.1 Mesorhizobium sp. M7D.F.Ca.US.004.01.2.1
ATGGAATACGTCCATTCCGAAAACCGCTGGTTGACCTCGGCTTGATATTCTGAGGGGTTCTGCTGATAATTCTTGTCGTTGGCGCTCGGGTTGAGCAGGTACTGGGTCGTCTGGTCTTTCGGCAGGAGCGTCACCGCCGAAGCGGCCGCCATGAAGGCCGACATGTCGAAGGCATAGGAGGTGAAGCGTATGACGGAGAGATCGCCAGTCAGCGTTTTGCGATGGATGACGCCGTCATTCATCATCAGCACCTTTTCGCCGCCGCGTTCGACGATGCTGCCGGTCTTGGCGTAGTAGACGAGGTTGACGCCTTCTTCGCGCGAATCGGCGACGAAAATGCCGCCCAGCCGATTGTCGGGAAGCCGCTCGCCGATCTGCAGGAACAGCCCGTCCTCGATCTTGCGGAAGGTGCCTTCCTGGATGATCAGCGACAACAGATCCGCGCGTGACGACGCCACCAGGGCCCGGTTCTTCTGCCGGGCATAGGGATCGATGCCGTTGTCGACGGCAAAGGAGAAGACCGCGGCCGCCAGCGCCAAAAGCATGATCGGCCGCACGATGGTCCAGCGCGAGGCGCCCGCCGCGTTGACGACGGCGAGTTCGGAATCCGAATTCATGGCACTGAGCGTCTGCGCGACCGCCACCACCAGCGCAAAAGGGACGACGATCGGGATGATGGACGGAAGAATGAGGGCGGCGACCTCGAAGAAGGTCAGCGCCGACTGGCCGCTGTCGGTGACTAGGTCGATCTTTGCCAGCACCTGCGTCGTCCACACGATGGCCAGCGTCCAGACAAGCGCGGCCATGAAGACCACGAAAGCGCGGCGCATGATGTAGCGTTCAACGACCTTCATGAAGGCTTTTCTCGATTTTCTCGAACGGCATCATGCCACCGCACAAGGGTAGCTGTCCGGCAGCGCCTGCACAACTGGCTCCAACAGATGGTCGATCCGGTTCCCGTTCCAAGTCACCCGCCCCGGCGGGCCGGAGTGTCGGCTGGAATGGATAAGAAAGGGAGAACATCGATGGTTAACAACAGGTTGCGGCAAAAAGCGGGGCCGTGCCGCGAAGAATCACCATCGATTCCATCGGTGATATGGGGTGCGAATTTGGCAATGTCTTGCCAAATGCCGGAAAACGACCAAATGTCGCGCATCGTTTCGAACCACTTCCCCAAAAGCCGCGCATTCCCCGAAAGCAGGACATGATGAGCCAAAGACCGTCGATCGCATTCGCTAAATTTTCCGCACCCCAGACCGCGGCGAACAAGAAGGGCACAGCCTTCGTGCTGTTGGCGGATGAGGGTGGCCTGAGCGACGCCGCCAAGGCTTGCGATCCCGGCAAGACACTGGAGCGGGCCTTTCCGGTGGCCGAGTTCACCGGCAAGTTCGCCAGCGTGGTGGAGGTTCTGGCGCCGCAGGAAGCGTCGCTTGACAGGCTGGTGGCGATAGGCGCCGGCAAGGTGTCGGGGCTCGACGACTATGCGTGGCTGAAGCTTGGCGGCACCATTGCCGCGTCGCTGCGCAAGGCGACTGATGTGGCGGTGGTGCTCGATCTCGCCGGCGCGTCGCCAAGTGGCAAGGATGCGGCGAGCCTTGCAGCGGGAATTCTTCTGCGCAGCTATTCTTTCGACAAATACAAGACCAGGAAGGACAAGGACGACGGCAAGGCAGAGCCGAAAAAGCCGGTCAAGGTGACCATTCACACGGCAGATCCAGCCGCGGCGAAAAAAGCCTTCACCGACGCCGAGGCGGTGATCGACGGCGTCCTTCTGGCGCGCGACCTCGTCAATGAACCGGCAAACGTGCTCGGGCCGGTCGAGTTCGCCGCCCGCGCCAAGGAACTCGAGGCGCTCGGCGTCAAGGTCGAGATCCTCGCCGAGAAGGAGATGAAGAAGCTCGGCATGGGCTCGCTGCTCGGTGTCGCGCAAGGCTCGCCGCGCGGCGCCCGCATGGCGATCATGCAGTGGAACGGCGGCAAGCCAAAGGACAGCCCGGTTGCCTTCGTCGGCAAGGGCGTCACCTTTGACACCGGCGGCAATTCGATAAAGCCGGCCTCGGGCATGGAGGACATGAAGGGCGACATGGGTGGTGCGGCCGCGGTCACCGGCCTGATGCATGCGCTGGCTGCGCGCAAGGCGAAAGCCAATGTCGTCGGCGTCATCGGCCTGGTCGAAAACGCCGTCGACGGCCACGCTCAGCGCCCCGGCGACATCGTCACCTCGATGTCGGGCCAGACCATCGAGGTGCTCAACACCGATGCGGAAGGCCGCCTCGTGCTGGCCGATGCGCTGTGGTACTGCAACGACCGCTTCCAGCCGAAATTCATGGTCAATCTGGCAACGCTGACCGGCGCCGTCATGGTCGCGCTCGGCCAGCACTATGCCGGCCTGTTTTCCAACAATGACGAACTGTCCGAAAAGCTGACGGCGGCGGGGCAGGCAACGCAGGAGCGGCTGTGGCGCATGCCGCTCGGCGCCGAATACGACAAGCTGATCGATTCCAAGAATGCCGACATGAAGAACATCGGCGGCCGCTATGGCGGCGCCATTATCGCCGCGCAATTCCTGCAGCGCTTCGTCAAGGACACGCCTTGGGCGCATCTCGACATTGCCGGCACCGCGATGGGCTCGCCGTCGAACGAGATCAACCAATCCTGGGGTTCGGGTTTCGGCGTCAGGCTGCTCGACCGGCTGGTGCGCGACAATTATGAGCAATGAGCGGATTCAATCACTATAGACTGAAGCGATGGCACTATAGACTGAAGCGATGGCCGACGTCCTGTTCTACCACCTGACCGAATCGACGCTGGAGGATGCGCTGCCAGGCCTCCTGGAGCGCAGCGTCGACCGTGGCTGGCGCGCCGTGGTGCAGACCGGCACCGAGGAACGCCGCGATGCGCTCGACCAGCATCTTTGGACCTTCCGCGACGATTCGTTCCTCGCGCACGCCACCGACCGTGAGGCTTATCCCGGTGAACAGCCGATCCTGTTGACCACCGGTGACGGCAATCCCAACCAGGCCAAGATAAGGTTCCTCGTTGACGGCGCTGTGCCGCCTGATCTTGGTGGCTACGAGCGTGCCGTCTTCCTGTTCGACGGCCACGACGCCGCGCAGGTCGAGGCGGCGCGGGGGCATTGGAAGGTGATGAAGGACGCCGGCCATGCCGTCACCTACTGGCAGCAGACGCCAGACCGCCGCTGGGAGCGCAAGGCCTAGTGCATGTCGCCCAAAAGTGACTTCGTTTTGGGGAACGAGATGCGCAAAAACAAAACCTAAAGCGGGTCGCCTGAAACCGCTCAGACGCGACACGCTTTAGGCCAGCCGCCTGTCGCAGACACAGTCTACAGCTTTGCCTTGACCCGGTTCTGTTTCCTGGTGACGTAGTCGCCGTATTTCAATCTCTCGAAAACGTACCAGTCGCCATCCGGAGCCTTGCGCTGGTAGATCACCTTGCCAGCCTGGCGATGCTCGAAGCAGGTCATCGAGCCCTTCACGCCCCAGGAACCGTGCCATTGTGCGCGCCAGCACAACTTGCCGCCGCCGGGGATGAACCACAACCCGTCGCCATAGCCCGGCTTGCCTTTGTCGTTGGTCCAGGCGTCGAACTGCCGCTGCTTGACGGCAAAGAACCCGGCGCCCTTCTTGCCCCACAGCCAGGAATGGTTTTGATAGATCTGGTAGACGCCTTCGTCAGGAACCACGGCCGCCTTTTGCGCCTGCTCGGCGATTTTCGTCGCCGTCTTGGCTGTCGCAGGAACCTGGAAGGCAAGAACAAGAACGGAGCAGGCGAATGCCGCTCCGAGACAATTTTCCACCACTCGTTTCACGAAACTTCTCCACAGACTGATTTACGCCACGCCTCAACCATCATCCCGAACCGCCGGTTCGGGATGGGTCACCGTCAAACAAGGAAATTGGAGATCCATCCCGATCGCGTCGGGATGGCACGATGCGCCTAAGGCAGGACGTGCTGGGTCACCCTCCAGTCGGGCAGACCATAGCCACCCAGCCACGGCCACACTTCCTTCTGGTTGAAGTAGACGACCGAAGTCAGCGCCGGAAACTCCGCATAGGACTTGCGCGAATCCTCTTGCCACTTCGAGACATAGTCCTGCTTTCCGACATAGCCGAGTTCCGCCACCACGATCGGCTTGTTGAAACCCGCGACGCGATCATAGCCGGGCTTGAGCGTCTCTGCGAAGTTACGGTCCCGACCGGTCTCATCATTGTCCTTCTTCTGGAGGCCGAACACCGACAACCCGATCACATCGACGTAATTGTCTCCGGGATAGTACTTTTCCAAGCCTTCCGCGCCCTTTGGCGACCACATGTATTTGGCCGCGGGAGCGACCTTGCGGCAGACATCGACTTCGCGCTGGTAGGCGGCGATCCAGTCCTTGGGGGCCCAGTTGGCCCAGGTGAAGCGGCCGTTGGTGTCTTCCATTTCCTGCGCCCAGCGAATGGTCACCGGGCTCTTCATCTGTCCCACCAGGCCGCAAATTGCCTGCATGTTGGCGTCATATTTGCCGCTCAAAATGCCGTCGCGCAATTCGGGCGGGGTGATGCGCCAATCCTTCGACCAGGTCCATGGCTCGATGGTGATCAAAAGCGAACGGCCACGCTGCTGCGCATAGGCGTCGGCCAGCGGAAGCGTCGAGAGGTCAACGTCCTCCCAAGGCAAGAACAGCTCCTCAATGGAGGCAGTCTTGTCGGCGCTGAAATCACCATAGGGGTCATAGGAGCCGAACACCGAAGCGGCGGAGCTCGTCTTCACAGGGTCCGTCCCCGCGGGAGAGCCTGCTGCCGCCGGAAAAGCAAGACTTGCGCCCAGGATGAGTGCTGACGCGGCTGTAGTTGCTGTGAAGTATTTCATAGTCGACCTCCCATCGCCTCAATCTCCAGCGGAGCTTGAAACTTCGCCATGTCGTTTCGACAGCGATCGATACGACAAACCCAAATTCATCGAGCCTATCGACGTGATCTGTGGGGTTTCAGAGCGACTGTGGACTGGCGTGCTTGCGCAAGGCCATCCATCAAGTGGTCTCCCGAGGCGCCGGTACGATGGAAGCCTACGGGAGAAAGTTCGCCGCGATACTCACAAATTCGCGCCAACATTCCCGATGCATTATCCAGTCCTAATATAAGAGCTTATGCATGCCGCGAGTCAAGCGCAATTAACGGATACTTAACCTAGTTGTTGCCAGCATGGTTAACGAGTGGGGTCGATCGGGTCCAGGTTGTCTGTTGGCTTGCTGCTGAGGATAGAGATCCAGCAACCCGTGTCCCAGGTGAAGGTCTGACCGCACGCATTCAAAACGCCGTCGATTCAAAGTGTTAGGTTAACCAGTTCTCAAGAGTCTTGGTTAACGAACGCTTAATTCTGTTGACTCTGTTTGAGCGCGAGCTGATTCTGTCCGGTGGTTGAAGGCTGTGTGCCATCGTTCGGCCACAGCCCGAACAGGCGGCGGGTAGTAGTATGAGTGATTCTGCGCAAGCCGGCGTCGTCGGCAATATGATGTCATCGCGCCGGTCGAAGACTGCCGGACCCATGCCGGCGGGCGAGGCGCCTTTTCTGGTGCCGGCCTTGTCGCCAGCTCAACAACGGGTTTGGGCGCTGGGCTTGGTTCTATGGCTCTTCACCCTCATAATTTTCTGGGTCTGGTGGTTGCAGCCCGACCACATCGAGCACGTGGTCCCTTATATTTTCGTGACGCTTACTTTCGTGTGGCTGACGCTGATGCCACTCTTTTTCTTCCCCAATGTGCATGCGTCGAAAAAACCGTCCAAGCTGCGCACGGTCCCACAGGGATCGCGAGTCGCCATGGTGGTAACCAAGGCACCGTCCGAGCCGTTCGTCGTGATCGAGCGCACGCTGGAGGCGATGCTCGCGCAGGACTATCCGCATGACACCTGGCTGGCCGACGAAGATCCTTCCGAGGAGACTGTTCACTGGTGCGAAGCCCACAATGTGCTGATTTCTACGCGCCGCGGGCGCGACGACTATCATCGCAAGACATGGCCGCGCAGGACCCGCTGCAAGGAAGGCAATTTAGCCTTTTTCTACGACCACTACGGCTATCAGCGCTACGACTTCGTCGCCCAGCTGGACGCCGACCATGTGCCGACGCCGAGCTATCTCAGGGAAATCCTCTATCCCTTCGCCGACCCTGCGGTGGGCTATGTTTCGGCGCCGAGCATTTGCGACATGAACGCCGACGAAAGCTGGGCCGCGCGGGGCCGGCTGTTTCCTGAGGGAATGCTCCACGGGCCGCTGCAGTCCTGCTATACCAACAATGGGACGCCGCTCTGCATCGGTTCGCACTATGCGGTGCGAACTCAAGCGCTGATGCAGGCGGGCGGTCTTGGCCCGGAACTGGCCGAGGATCACTCGACAACCATGCTGTTGATCGCAGCCGGATGGCGCGGCGTGCACGCAATTGATGCCATCGCGCATGGCGACGGACCTCAGAGTTTTGCCGATTTTGTCACACAGGAATTCCAGTGGTCGCGCAGCCTGGTGACCATCATGCTCGAATACTCGCCGACCTACCTGCCGAGGATGACGGCGCAGGCGAAATTCCAGTTCCTGTTCCGCCAGCTCTGGTATCCGCTGTTGGCTGGGTTTTCCCTCCTGATGTATGCCATGCCGATATACGCGCTTCTTTCTGGCGAGACGTTCGCCAATGTGACGTATGTCGACTTCCTCATCCACTATGGGCCGAATGCGGCATCTCTGATCGTGCTGGTGATGTTGCTGAAGGCCTTTGGTCTGTCGCGCCCGCTCACCGCCAAGACGATCAGCTGGGAAGGAACGCTGGTCGCTTTCCTGGCGCGCTGGCCGTGGGTCCTGGCAGGCACGCTCTCGGCGGTCCGCGACCATATTACGAAGTCGTTCATCGATTTCCGAGTTACGCCAAAGGGCAGCGGTCCGAAAAACCTTCTGCCCACCCGCGTCGTTGCTCCCTATGTGGTGCTTGCGGTCGGTGCATCATTGCCGGTTCTTCTTGTCGACCACCCTGCGAACGCCGCCGGCTTCTACTGGTTCGCCGCTTTCAATGCGTTCTTTTATGGATTGCTCGTCGCCGTAATTGTCGCAAGGCACGTCATCGAGAACAAGATCCCGCTGCGCGCCAATGTCGCCAAATATGCCCTGCACACCTCACTCGCCGTGCTCGCGCTGTCGGCTCCGGCCGCCGCATTCTATGACCGCGGATTGCAAGGCATTTATGGGCTGCAGCAGGGCGCGGGCCATCTGCGCATTGTCAGGGTAATCTTTCCGGTTTCCGGCGCCGGCCAGGGCGGGCTCGGAAACTATACGGTGCATTTCGACCCCAGTTGGGATGCAAGCCGCTGACGCCTCGAGAATCGGCCTCGGGACAGCTACGAGGCAGTTTCCCGCCCACGGCTCTCTTCTTCCACAACGACGACTATTGAGGCTCCAAAGCGCGTCGCGCCAAAACCCGTCGCGCGTCCTCGTGCGACATCCGTGAGATCGATCGCAATTTAATAAAATCCAGCGCAAGGCGGAAAGACGGCGCTCACTACGCCGTTTGCCTGAATTTTAATAAGCTTAGTCTAATATTGTGCAATGGAAAAGGAAGTTCACACGGCGTGGAAAACGCTCAGCACAAAATATGCCGCGGTGTGCCTTTGCCTATAGTCTGCAACAGGGGATTGGTGATGAACAAGTTCATTGAAGGCCCAGTTAATATCGGCAGGAAGTGCATCTACACTATTGCCGCAGCCGCGTTGATCTCCATGGTCGCGGGTGCTCAGGGCGCTAATGCGGCCGAGACCGGACAGATTCGCGGCGAACCTGCGGTCCACAAGCTCGGCCACAAGATTCACTATCTCAAAAACAAGCGAGACCTTCACCGCAAGCCGGTCGTGCGCATGACCAGCGTGACCCGCACCAATGCGCTGGCCTATGCGGCCTTTATCCAGCCGCCGCGCCTCGGCAAGCCGGCGCTTCTGAAGGTTTCCTACACCCTTGGCGACGCCGGTCCGCTGCTGGGCCGCTCGCCATGGCTCTGCAGCCCGAGTGGCTTTGGCCAACGCTCGAGCTGCCGTTCGCGATACTGATCTTCGGCGGGGGCGAGTCGAGGGCGAGAGGTTGGCGCAGGCTCTGCCCGCTACCTCTTGCCCTCCGGAGGCCCTGTTCGGCAATATCCAGTCGTGGAAGGAAGTCCCGTCCTGCGGAAAGCCGGGCGAGCCTCGCCACCTTCAGCCTACGACCTTGTCGTCACGGTCCAGAAGCAGCTTTGCGAGGTCACCGGCCGGTGCGCCGCCAGCCGTCGCCATCATTTTCACCGGGTGCCGGTTGCGGCCGCGCGACATAGGCCGACGACCCGTTCGCTTCGTGATAGACGCGCGCCAGCATTTCCGCCAGCACACCCGACGTCACCATCTGCACGCCGGCGATGAGCAGGAAGAAGCCGGTGAACAGCATCGGGCGCGTTCCGATGTCTTGACCGAAAAACAGCTTCAGACCAAACAGATAGGCAAGGATCAGGGACCCCAACGCGCCCAGCACGATGCCGATGCCACCGAAGAAATGACCGGGCCGCGTGCGGTAGCGCATGAAGAAATACATGAAGACCAGGTCGAGCACGACCCTGAAGGTGCGCGAAATGCCGTATTTCGACTGGCCGTGGATGCGAGCATGATGCGTCACCACCTCCTGCGCAATGCGTCTCGGGGTCGTCACCGTGGCCAGCCATGCCGGGATGAAGCGGTGCATCTCACCATAAAGCTTGACGCTGCGGATGACGTTGCCGCGATAGACCTTGAGGCTGCAGCCATAATCCTTGAGGCGCACGCCGGTGACGCGCGCGATCAGCGCATTGGCGATGCGCGAGGGCAGCCTGCGCATGAAAAAACCTTCCTGGCGGTCCTTGCGCCAGCCGACCACCAGGTCGAGATCTTCGCTCAGCAGGCGGTAGACCATGCGCGGGATGTCGTAGGGATCATTTTGCAGATCGCCGTCGATCGTGGCGATGACGTCGCCGCGCGCTGCGTCGATGCCGGCCTGCATCGCGGCGGTCTGCTTGTAGTTGCGCACAAGCTCGACCGCATGCACATGCGGACCGTAATGCGCTGCCAGGCGCCGGATCTCGCTCACCGTCGCGTCGGTGCTGCCGTCATCGACCAGCACGACTTCCCACGGTTGGTCGTAGCGTTCCATTGCCTGGTGAATCCGTGCCAGCAGCGGCTCGACGTTTTCGGCCTCGTTGTACATGGGCACGACGATCGACAGCGTATGGTCCGGCATCACCGCGCCGTCAGGCAGTCCAGAAGCGGGGATAGGCAATACGTTCATAGCGATGACTTCCTTGCAGAGCCGACGGCCGGGTTCCCCGGCAGCGTCGATTTCGAGGGAAACAGCCAGGCGATCGCGCCCGTGGCGATAGCCGAGCAAAAGATGAACAGGTGCAGCGCCAGCGCCGCCTGCAGGCCTGCCTTCATGTCGATGCCGGAGGTGAGCAGCGCGGCTGCCGCTCCCGCTTCATAGGTGCCGAAGCCGGCGACGCCTTGCACCGGCAGGATTGCGGCGCCTTCGGCCCCGACGACGCCCGGAAAGGCGGTCGAAAAGGATGTTCCCAGCAGCATTGCCAACAACCATCCTTGTACAGCGAGCTTCAGCGACCAGTTGGCGATCGTCCACCACCAGCCGTAGCGCGAGCGCCCGGTCGCTTCGGTGAAGACATCGCGCAGCGTGCCGAGCTTCGCCACGATCTTGCCGCGGCCGGCCCAGTCATGCGGCGCGCGCGCCCAGCGCGGCAGATACCAGGCGGCGGCGATCAAGGCGGCCACGCCCGCGATCCTTATCGCCGGATGCAAGCCCGGCCACACCGCCAGGGCCAGCACGCCAACGACGAAGGCATCCTGCAGCCTGAACCACAGCAGCGAGGCGCTGGCGCGCATGATCGGTATGCCGAAGACCTGGCGCAGGAGCAGGGGAAAGGCCGTCTCGCCGCCACGGAAGGGGACGACGTTGATCATCGCATTGTGGATCAGAATGACGCGCAGGCAAGCGCCGAAACGGCCGTGCACCTCGTCGCGGAACTCGTCGCAGACACGCAGCGCACGCAAGACATAGGTGACGAAAAACGCGATCGTCGCCACCGCGAATACGCCGGGCGTTATGCGGGCGAAGGCGTCGCCGACCATCCGCCAGCGCGAGTCGCTGGCGAGCCAAGCCAGCAGGGCCAGCGTCACGATTATCGAAATCGTTCGCTTCAACAATTCCTCCTGAGTTCCGTCGGTCCCGGCGTGCTGTATCTCAAGATCCACGGCATTGGTAGCGGATCGGGTCGCCTGGTCGACCGCATTGCCTGGGTTGCGCGGGAGAGGCTGTCCGCGCAACCGCCGGCGGCGGCCGCATTTCCGGCCTTTGCCTAATCTCTGGCTCCATCAAGGGCTGCTGATTTTATAGATCAGCAGTTTATCCGAATCCACGAGCTTGGTCCCGATCTTGTCGAGATAATCGATCACCCCGGCATGGTGCTCGACGAATAGCTGATTGTTGTCGTCTTCGGCATTCTTTGTGGCGCCGAGGAAGTCCGCGCCCTCGGCGCGCAACTCCTCGATCTGCGCGATCGCGGTAGCGTCGTCCTTGACGAACATTGCCCAGTTGAAGTCACCGCCGCCCGGAGGAAATACCCAGCCGCGCATCCTACTGTAGTAGACGGCAACGGGATCCCCCACATCCGGAGCAACGGCGATGACCAGGTCGCCTGGCTTGGCGAGCCGCGCCAGCTCCTCGCCAAGCAGCTTGCCGTTCATGGCGATCGGCGCCTTCATTGTCTTCACCAGCGGACATGTCGACCAGACGAGTACCACGGCCGCGATGCAGACCGAGCGCAGGACGACCATCGGCGACCACGTCATCCCGGATGCGAGCGTCGCCAGCACAAGCGCGCCGCGAGCGCAGAACATGGCGAACGGCACATGGAAGATATGGTAGTTCCACGGGTTGCTGGTGATTTCACGCGCTGCAGCAACATAGACCACCAGAGCGCCCGCCAGCCAAACGTAGGGGATAGCTGAAAGAATGCGCTCCTGGGATCCGGTGCTTGGCCTTGGCGGCAGCCAGAATCCGATCACGATCAGGATCATGATCGGATAACCGTAGAACCACCATACCGATTTGTTCCAAACGGAATTCAAGTAGAAATAGTTGTCAAAAAAAGTCCAGAAGCCGCTGTCCCAGATATATCCGAAACCAGCGGTATGATACGGTGGATATGTCCGGCCAAGATGTATCGCCCAGCTAAAATAGGCAGCGATGACAGCGAGGCTGAGAAGTCCACTCACCGACGTCCGTATTGCCGGTCTGTATCGCTTCTGTAAGATCCAGCAGGCCACCAGATAGAAGATGACGGAGCCGGCGGCGATGCCCGGGGGCTTTGCTAGCACACCAAACGTGAAGCTGAGCGTGGCCAACAGGAGCAGCCGCTCGTTGCCGCCTACCCAGTATTTCACGAACAGCCAGATGCCGAGCGTCACCAACGCCAGCATCGAGGGCTCCGGGAGAAACGAGCTGTCGATCATGATCGTCGCAGGCATCAGCGCATAGGCGAGCGCCGCCACATGGGCGTGCGTTTCGCCCCAGCAAAGCGCTGTCAGCCTGTGCAGCGAAAACACCGTCACCAGGCCGAAGAGGGCCGCAATCATGCGGCCGAACCAGTCGTGCCAGCCGAAGAGTTGGTAGAGCAGGGCGGTCAGATAACTGACGATCTGGAACTCGCGGCCCTGATAGCTTGGCCCGGGTCCGGTCCAGCTGACCTCCGGGAAGAAGATGTTCCAGCTGCGCTGCTGGAAATTGTCGGCCATCATTGCCGTGCTTGTCTCGCGCCAGCTGAAGGCATCGACCAGCGGCAAGGTGATGTCGTGGAACCGGAACATGCCTGCGATGAACAGGATCCCCAGCAAGATCGCCGTGTTGGGGCTCAGGTAGTTGCGCGCAGCCGTGTCCCGGTCGGTCGACTGCTGCAGGTATTGCCGACCTTCGGCCTGATTCAATTCCGGGTCGTCCGTCATTTGAAACCGCGTCCCGCCTGATGTCTGCGCATGCTGCTTTTGCGCGCGATTGTCAGGGTTGGAGGAATATACGACGCAATTCTTAATTTTGACGACTGCAGGCTGCGCGCGTGTCTCGAATAGTTGTCGTCTGTCTGCTTCGCAAAGGTTGACATCATCGTTCTCGCGACTGTTAAATAGTTCGCCTGGCTGTCAAAGCGCTGATAGCGCTGCCTTGAGCCAAACAGACATGCGAACGCCAATTGTGCCGACAGCTCTAACCAGATTGCCCCCACCCAGATTGCCACCCCTTGGTGTCGACCGTCGGCGATGCAAGGAACGTCGTCGGTTCGCAAGTTGCACGCAACTTCTGTTTATCCTGGCCCTTTGCGGCCAGATGGCTCTTCCAGGAACGGCGCACGCGGCTGCCGCCAAAGACAGCGCACCTGCGGAAGCAAACACCGCCAATGTTCCAACTGCCTATGAGCTGCAGCTTCTTTATGCCGACCGAACATGGGTATGGAAGAATGGAGCAGCCTATTTCGCGCAGGGCAATCGACGCCTCGAGGCCTGGACGTCCGGACAGGACACGGCATCCGTCGCGGAGGGCAGATGGCTGGTGACCAAAGAAGGCAAGATGTGCATGGAACTCGCCTGGCGATCGAAGGGTTACACTGGCAAGCAGAATCGCACCTGCTATAGCCACCGGATCCAGGGCGGGAGCATCGAGCAACGCAAGGATCCGGATGGGGAATGGTACAGTTTCAAGCGATCTCCCGAGGAGCCGTCCGACGAATACCGGAAATTCGAAGCAGGCGACACCAAGGGCGCGCAGTTCGAAGAGGCCCGCAAGCTGATCGATTCCAAGAATTAGTTCGTGTTTCAGCCGCGCTGAGACACGAATTGGCGAATCGCTTATAGTGACGCATCAAGCGGTTCGGCTGGAGCGGTCGGCGCGCCGATCGCTGACCGATCGCATTCAATTTTATCTGGCAGAACGACGAGACGATGGGCCCACCATACGGTTTTCATGAAATTTAATAATTAGTGATGTCTAATGTTCCTGCGTGATGTGCGAGTGGTTGCTCATGCGGCGTGGAAGCGACGACGGCATAGTATGTCGCAACGCGCCCTTGGCTTATACTTGATGACAAGGGACACATGATGAACAATTACGCAATGGGCGCGTTTCGCTCAAGCAAAAACATAGGATCTATTGTTGCAGCTGTAGCGATGAGCTTTATGGTTGCAGGTTGTCAGGGTATGGATGCGACCGAAACCAATTCGGTCCTCATCAAGCCTGTGGTCCACGCGGTCCGCAGTCAGCCCGTGGTCCAGCCGGTCCAAGCTGGATTCTTCGTGCATTCGCTCAGAGCCGAGCCGACACTCCAGATGACCAGCACAGTGCGGGCACCTGAACAAGATTACGCTTTTGCATCGCCGCAGCGGATCAAAGTCCGCGCGCCGGCGCCGGTGAAAGTCTCTTTCAATCCGGGAGATGGTGGCCCATTCCTAGGCGGATCGCCCTTTATCTGCAGCCCTAGCGGGTTTGGCCAGCGCGCGAGCTGCCGGCCCCGTTCTCTCTGATCTGTCGAGCGGCGATGGATGCTGCCGCCTCGGTTGGCGGCAGTTTCATTGGTTTCGTCTTCAGCCCAAAAAACGGGGCAGCCGTCCTGACGATCGTGTCGATGTCGGAAAGCTCCGGCACGAAGCCAAGTTGTTCGCGTGCGCTTCCGGGATCGGCGTAGAGCTCTGCTGGATCTCCCGGGCGCCGGCTCCTGAAGACGGCCGGAACCGATCTTGACGTCATTCGGCTGACCGCCTGGACAATCTCCTTGATGGACACCCCCCGCCCGGTACCGAGGTTGACAGCCAGGCTTTGTCCGCCGCGCTCGAGATGCATGAGGGCTTTCAGATGGGCGCGGGCCAGATCGCTGACATGGATATAATCCCTTACGCAGGTGCCGTCCGACGTGTCGTAGTCCGTGCCGAAAACCTCGATCTCGTCTATGATGCCTGATGCGGCCATGAGCACCCTGGGGACCAGATGCGTTTCCGGCGAATGCCACTCACCGAGCTCGCCGTCGGGATCGGCGCCACAAGCGTTGAAATAGCGCAGGATCGCGAATTTCATTCCGTATGCGGATGCATAGTCGCCGATGATCTGTTCGCCCATCAGCTTGGTGCGCCCGTAAGGGCTGATCGGATTCTGCGAGGAGGTTTCGCGAACGGGCAACGCTTCCGGCACGCCGTAGGTTGCGCAGCTGCTGGAGAAGATGATGTTCTCGATGGAACAAGCGCGCGCCGCATCGAGCACCGCGATGGTGCCTGTTACATTGGTCGAATAGTATTCGGCCGGTTCGCGAACGGACTCGCCGACATAGGCCAGCGCCGCAAAGTGGATCACTGCCGTCGGCCGGTACGTTTCCATCGCCCCCCGCAGTGCATCCCGATCCCGGATATCGCCAACGACAAGCGGACCCCAGGCAACGGACTTCGTGTTGCCGCGGCTCAGATTGTCGAAAACCACCGGCATATAACCGGCCGCGGCCAGCAGCTTGCAGGTGTGGCTGCCGATGAAGCCGGCCCCACCCGTCACCAGGATTGCCGCACGGGTCATGAAGCCGCGGCTCCTTTGGCCATGTGACTTCCGTAGAGCAGGGTGTCAAAATACTCGACGGTACGCGCGAGCCCCTGGCTCAAGCTGATTTTCGGCTCCCAACCGAGATTGGCCCTGGCAAAGGAGATGTCCGGCTTGCGCTGTCTGGGATCGTCGATCGGCAGCGGCCGATGCACGATCTTCGATCGGGCGTTGGTGTAATCGATGACCAGCGTCGCCAGTTCCATGATGGTGAATTCGCCGGGGTTGCCGAGATTGACCGGGTGCGCGGGCGCATTCGGCGCATTCATCAGCCGGACAAAGCCCTCGATCAGGTCGTCGGCATAGCAGAAGGAACGCGTCTGCAGGCCGTGGCCATAGACAGTCAGGTCTTTGCCGCGCAACGCCTGGACGATGAAGTTCGAAACCACGCGCCCGTCATCGGGCTGCATGCGGCGGCCGTAGGTGTTGAAAATGCGGGCAACGCGGATATCGAGGCCATAGGTTCTCGAATAGTCGAAGAACAGGGTTTCGGCCGAACGCTTGCCCTCGTCGTAGCAGGACCGCGGTCCGTGCGTATTGACGTTGCCGAAGTAGCTCTCGGGCTGTGGGTGAACGAAGGGGTCGCCATAGACTTCGGACGTCGAGGCCTGGAATATCTTGGCGTTGTTCTGTCGCGCGAGCTCCAGAAGGTTGAGCGAACCAAGCACGCTTGTCTTGAAGGTATGGATCGGGTCTGCCTGGTAGTGCGGCGGAGAGGCTGGGCAAGCGAGATTGTAGATCTCATCGCACTGAAGGCCCGAAGGCAGTGCATTGACGATATCGTGCTCGATGCACGTGAATCTCGGATTACGCAGAAGGGCACCGAGATTGTATCTCTTGCCGGTGTGGAAATTGTCGAGCGCGACAACGTCGTATCCGTCCCGCAAAAGACGTTCGCACAAATGCGATCCTAGAAATCCCGCGCCTCCGGCGACCAGGGCGCGGCTTCGGCTTTGGTTGGCGCCCCTTTGACTGCCGGATTCCAGCTTCAGAACCTTGACAAGCTTACCCATACTGACCTCGCACGCACCGCACACGCTACCGCCGAGCCGGGACAAAGCATTGCCCGGCCACGTCCTTGAGAACGTGGCAAACCTCCGCATCTGCGGAATCGCCATCACCGATGTGCGTTAATTGTTCTCTGGGTTCGAGGAACTGGTGCTACGACACGACTTAAGTGTTGCCGTTCAGCATTTCCTGCGCCCCGAAGCCGCGATCACACGCCTGGTGCCATCATCGTCGATTGCTCGCCCAAATTGCACATCCCAACGCATCGAAAATATACCTGTGGAAATCACAGTCAACTAAATTAGCAATTCCTTAATCATATCTGTTTGCGAATGGTTAATCATGAGGCCGGCCGAGGCCCACGAGGCTGAACCATGGGCGTCCAAGGGCAGATCATCATTGTGGATCAGTGTATTGAGGCGGCCGCTGAAAAATATGCAATCGGACGCAGCAAGCTGTTGCAAGGCAGAATCAAAGCTTGGCAGCGAGGAGCGCCAAGAATGAGCCGCGTGGCGCAATTCAGGGGCGCGCGTTCATTTCACAGTGGAATACCGGTCATTTTAGCAACGGCTTTTGAGCGCATAGGTGGAACCTTGTCTGCATCTTTGCACAGCCACGCTGCCAATCGGCTGGTTCCCGTACCCTGATCCACCTCCTGAATGGCTGCACCACTGGCCATCGCCTTTTGACCGTCGGGGCGCTATTGGCAAGGTCACGATATCCTGTGGTGATGTGAATGCGCTTTCTGTTTGTCCTGATCCTGCTTGCCGGCACCGGCATCGGTGTCATCTATCCCTGGGCGATGAGCAATTTCTCGGGCCATGGGATCGGCACCTGGCGGGTCTATGAGCAGGGCCGCTTCAAGCCGCTGACAGTGCCGCTCGCCGCCCGCGACGCACCGGTGCGGGTGCTGGTCGACCTGACCGCAAGAGCCGAGCGCATCGTTTCGCAGCAACGCACCGTGCTGACGCTGACCGCCGCCAGCAATGGCCGCACGGTGCTCGCCTCGACGCTGCAATTCAACCATTCCGACAACCCGCGCCAGGCAAGCCCGCAGCTGCCCGACAAGATCTTTCGCGACGAGGCCGGCGTGATCGCGACCGTCAGCCCGGGCCCCTATATCTTCACCGTCGGACCGGGCGATGCCGACGATATTCCGATGCGAGCTGTCGATCTCATCTTGCGCTCTGGTGTCGGCGAGATCGACAGCCGTGCACGGCCGGTCGGCTTCTCGCTGGTGGCGATCGGCTTGGTCGGGTTTTTGCTGACCCTGCGCTCTGGCGGCGGTCGGCCGAAAAACCCGAACGCGCAGCCGCCACCGCCGCGTTGGGGCAGGGGCTCCACGTGAACTACCGCCACGCCTATCATGCCGGGAATTTCGCCGACGTCGTCAAGCACGTCGTGCTGACGCGACTGCTCGACTATCTGAAGCAAAAGGACAAGGCGTTTCGGGTCATCGACACCCATGCCGGCATCGGCCGCTACGATCTGTCGTCGGTCGAAGCGCAGAAGACCGGTGAGTGGCAAGGCGGCATCGGCAGGCTGATCGATGCCCCGTTTGCCGCACCGGTGGCGGCACTGCTTGCGCCTTATCTGGAGACGGTGCGGTCGCTCAATCCCGAGGGTGGTATCCAGAAATATCCGGGCTCGCCGCTGATCGCGCGTCATCTCATGCGCAAGCAGGACCGGCTGACAGCGATCGAGCTGCACCCCAAGGATGTCGCGAAGCTGAGGACGCTCTTTGCCGGTGATTTCCAGGCCCGGATCATCGAACTCGATGGCTGGCTGGCGCTCGGCGCGCATCTGCCGCCGAAGGAAAAGCGCGGCCTGGTTCTCATCGATCCGCCATTCGAGGAGGCGGGTGAGTTCGAGCGCCTCGTCGACGGGCTCATGAGGGCGCACAAGCGGTGGCCCGGCGGCATCTATGCGCTGTGGTATCCGATCAAGGACCGCAAGGCGATCATCGCCTTCCGCAAGGCGCTGAAACAGTCCGGCATCCCGAAGCTGCTCGACATAGAATTCGAGATCAGGCCGGCCTCTTCGGAACCCAGCCTCGACGGCAGCGGCCTGCTGGTGGTCAACCCGCCATTCACGCTGGAGGGCGAGCTGCATGCATTGCTGCCGGCTTTGCACAGACTGCTTGCGGTGGGGAGGCCGGCGCACTGGTCGTTGGAATGGCTGGCAGGCGAGCAGGCTTGACGGGGGAGGGCTTCGGATCTCGCGACGCCAGGCGCGAAAAGGCCCGCGTTCCGGAAGGGTGAGGAAGGCGTGCTCTTCAACGACCCGGGCTCGCGCAAGACCGGCTTTGGCCAACGCAGTTCCCAACTGGGAAACCATTGTTTCCGCAACCGCTTGACCGCCGCCAAGCGAATCCGCACAGTGCGCGCAATCGACCTTGAGAGGCTGCCATGACTCGCTTTGCCAAATCCGCACTTGCCGCCCTGATTTCGCTCTGCACTCCGCTTGCCGCGCCTCTCGGCGTCACCCAGGCAGTGCAGGCGGCCGATCTTACAGTCTATTCCGATGAGGACAGCGGTGTCTGTGGCGAGGCCTGGGTGCTGAACAAGATCACCAGCCGCTTCTCCTACCAGGTGCATCACGTGCCGCATCTGCCGAACGTGCAGATCACCGATTTCCAGCGCATCCACCAGCACCGCTACCTGCCGGCCAACGACAGCTGGCCGATCGGCCGCCGCTACTGCGGCGCCACCGTCAGTCTCTCCGACGGCCGCGATCGCACCATCTGGTACCTGATCGAGGAAGGCCAGGGTTT
Organism: Mesorhizobium sp. M7D.F.Ca.US.004.01.2.1; assembly: GCF_003997785.1. Classification (NCBI taxonomy): domain Bacteria; kingdom Pseudomonadati; phylum Pseudomonadota; class Alphaproteobacteria; order Hyphomicrobiales; family Phyllobacteriaceae; genus Mesorhizobium; species Mesorhizobium sp. M7D.F.Ca.US.004.01.2.1. The sequence goes on from NZ_RZRQ01000075.1 coordinate 18,446, forward strand.
TGCCTCGATCGGCGACAATGTCGAATTCTGCGTCTCGGGCTTCGACCGCTGGATGGTGTACAACGGCCGCTGCCGCGTCCTGCGCTAACCGGCTTTCCGTTCCTATCTCTTTTCGCGCCCGCGGCTTGATCGGCTGCGGGCGCTTTTCTGTACCGCGTTGACAGAAGGCTCGATCTGCCGCATAGCTATGAGACAGACCTGTCTCACTACTTGGTAAGCGTCATGACATCATCGCCTGGTTCCGACAAGCGTCAGCACGTCGTCGAAACGGCCTACACGCTGTTCAAGCGCGCAGGCTTCCATGCCACTGGAATCGACCGGATCATCGCCGAGGCCGAGGTGGCCAAGATGACGATGTATCGCCACTTCCCCAGCAAAGACGAGCTGATCGTCGAGGTGCTCGACTATCGTGCCAGGCGTTTTGAGAGCCAGCTCGACCGCCTCGCGCAGGAGGGCATCACGCCAGAGCAAAAAATCGGAAAAATCCTCGACTGGCATGAACGTTGGTTCCGCAGCCCGGATTTCCATGGCTGCCTGTTCGCGCATGCGCTGGCCGAGTTCGGTGATCCCCGGCATCCGGTGTTCAAGGCTGCCGCCAGGCAGAAGAACGGCCTCAAGCGGCGCATGCAGTCGATCCTCGAAGAGGTGATGCCGCGTGACCGCGCCGAGAGTGTGGCGACGGTGCTGCTGATGCTGATCGAAGGCGCGACCCTGGTTGCGCAGATGGGGCAGGCTGACACCGCTATTCGCGACGCCCGCAAGGCGGCCCTGGGCATCGTCGCTGCTTCGCGCAGGCCGCAATGAGCCCGTTGGTCATCGGGCTGGCGCTGTTTGCGGCGGTCCTGCACGCAACCTGGAACGCCTTCCTGCGGACCGGGGCCGACAGGTTGTGGACCGTCACCGTCATGAGCTTTTCCAGCACGGCGCTCGCCATTCCCTTCGCCGTCTTCCACACCCTTCCGGCCGCACCGGCCTGGTTCTATATCGTTCTCTCGGCCTGCCTGCAGGTCGGCTACAGCGTGTTTCTGGTGGCCGCCTACAGATATGGCGAACTGGGACAGGTCTATCCGATCGTTCGCGGGGGCGTGCCGCTGCTTGTCACGCTTGGCGGGTTCTTCCTGGCCAACCAGCAGCTCACCATGTCGCAGACCGTCGGCGTCGCGCTGGTCGCCGCCGGCATCATGGGTCTCTCGCTCGGAAGAGGCAGGGCCGCGACGACGTCGATACTCTATGCGCTGGCAACGGGAGCGATCATCGCCGCCTATGCGACCGTCGATGCGATCGGTGTTCGCACGGCGGGCAATGCCGGCGCCTACACCGCCTGGGTCCTGCTGATCTACGGCGCCTTGCTGCCGGCGACCTTCGTCGCCTGCCGTGGCCGGCTCATCGTCGACCTGCGGGCGCCGGAAACCTGGAAGGCGCTGGGCGGCGGCCTGTTCGCGCTTCTGGCCTACGGCGTCGTGGTCGCGGCCTTCGCGCTTGGACCGGCCGGCCCGATCACCGCGATCCGCGAAACCAGCGTCGTCTTCGCGGCCTTCATCGGGCGCCTGTTCCTGGGCGAGATGCTGACGCCACGGCGGGTCGGCGCTTGCGCCATCGTCGCGCTCGGCGCCATCTGCCTCGGCTATCAGCCGTGACGAAAATGCGCATCGCGAAGATCCTGAATTTTCGTGATGGCGCCGACAGGCAAACTGGCTAATCTGAACGCCCGAGAGCAACAGATCACTTTCGGGAGTCTTCATGGACCTTGCCACCATCCTTGCCTTCGCGGCTGCCTTCTTCGTGTTCGCTGCCAGCCCCGGACCGGACAACATGACGATCGTCGCGCGCACTATCTCCAGCGGTGCCGCCTCGGGTATCGCCTATGGCGCAGGCACGGTGGTTGGTATTCTCATCTTCCTGATCCTCGCCGCCTTCGGCCTGTCGATCATCGCCGCCAAGATGACGCTCGTCATGACGGTGCTTCGTTATGGCGGAGCGGCCTATCTGATCTGGATGGGCATCAGGCTGTGGACCGCCATGCCCGTCGTGCCGGAACTGCAACCCGTCTCCGGACGGCACGGGCTGCTGACGATTTTTGCCACCGGCATCGCGCTCAATCTCGGCAATCCGAAAATGCCTTTGTTCTACGTTGCGCTGCTGCCGAACGTCGTCGGCGCATCACTCAACGCTGGTCATCTCGGTGTGCTGATGATTGTGATCCTGACCGTCGAGGTCGTGGTGATCGGCGGCCATGTCATCCTTGCCGGTCGCGTCCGCAACCTGTTGCGCACACCGAAGATCGTGCGTCGCGTGAACCGCGCGGCGGGCGGTGTGATGATCGGTGCCGGCCTCGCCGTGGTCGCCACGCGCTGAGAAGTTTTGCGCAGTCGCCGCGCTATTTTCTGCGCGGCGGCGCCTCGGCCTGATCGAGGATTTTGCGCAAGAACGCCGCGTGGCCGCGGAACGCGCGCCGTCCGCTCGTCGTCGCCCTGACGCGCGTCAGCGGCCGCCGTCCGACGAACAGCTTTTCGATATCGACATAGCCGGCCCTGGCCAGCGTATCGAGATGCGCGCCGAGATTGCCGTCGGTGACATCCATGATGGCCTTCAACTGGCTGAAGTCCAGCGTTTGCCGCCTTTCCAGCATGTTCAGGGCGGCCATGATCCTGAGCCGCGTGCTCTGGTGGATGATTTCGTCGGCGCTCATCGGTCAGCTCCGATACGGCCGAGGTCGCTGCCGTGGGGCTCTGCAATCTTGAACGGCGACAGGGCCGCTTGATCCTGTGCGATCGACATTGAAGCACTCCTGCATTCCATGCAGAATACTCTGTGATGTAGAGTTGTCTGTCAATTCGCATGTAAGCGGGTGATGCGATTGTGCTTGACAAGGTGAAGCCGCGATCGGCCATCAGCTCGCAGTATAGATCGTCTGCTTGCACGAGATGATCGCACCGATGAAGCAGGGGTCATGATATGATCGGCCGAAGATCGATGCGCAAAGCTGCTGACTGATCTTCGGAGCTTCACGAGAGGAACGGTCCCGCAGGGTGTAGAGAATGTCGACGGTACACTCTAGGCAATGGTCGAAGATCAGCAGCGGATTTTTGCGACGATCAGCACGATCATGTGTGATCCGTAACCAAAATTTAAGCTGCAGAAATCAGTCTGTTGCTTCGCTGGCTAGCAAGCCGCGAGTCAGATATGCATGAGCGCGCCGGGTCATTACGGCCATCGGCACAACGGAAGGGGCATCGCATGGCTAAGCAGTCATCCAAAGCGCCGGCGTCCAAGGCACCGGCAAAGAAAGCACCCGTAAAAGCAGCGACGGCGAAGGTCGCAGCTGCAGTGAAGAAAGCAGCACCTGCTGCCAAGCCGAAGGC
>NZ_RZRQ01000760.1:0-481 GCF_003997785.1 Mesorhizobium sp. M7D.F.Ca.US.004.01.2.1
TCGCCGGCTCGAGCGCGTGCTGGGTGAACGGATGCCAGACTCGAGACTGCGACATCATTAGCCTCCGGCAATCGAGGCGAGGTCGAAGCCGGCAACCATCGCGTCCCTCAGCGTTTCTCTCGTCAGCGGATCGAGCAACGGCAGCCTGCCGAGCTGTGGCACGCCGCTGAATTCCACGATTGTCCTTTGCGTATCGGCCACCTCGTCGCCAATGAAGGCGAGGCCAATGAGCGGAATTGAGCGGGCCCGCAGGGCCTCGATCGACAGCAGCGTGTGGTTGATCGTGCCGAGCGCGGTGCGAGCGCACAGGATGACCGGCAGGTGCCATTGCGCGAATATGTCGATGAACCTTGTCTGCCGGTTGAGCGGCACCATCAGGCCACCGGCGCCTTCGATGACGAGCGGACCCGGCAAGACTGGAAGCGAGAGCCTTGCCACGTCTATCGCAACGCCATCGAGTTCGGCAGAACGATGCGGCGAC
>NZ_RZRQ01000761.1:0-480 GCF_003997785.1 Mesorhizobium sp. M7D.F.Ca.US.004.01.2.1
TTGCGCTGCCGGATTGCCGTCCAGGTCGGGTTTGCGGCGCCGCCACCGACGCTCCTGACCGATGTCAGCGCAGGCGCGCCGAGTTCGGCAAGCCTGTCATAACCAAGCGCTTCGATCGCGGCGATGCCTTCGAACATCGCTTTCAGATAGTTGGCGTCATCCGCTGGCCGGGGCGTGAGGCGTGGCGGCAACGCCGGATCGGCGATCGGGAAGCGTTCGCCTGAAGTGCTGAGCGGGTAGTAGTCGAGGCCGGTCGTGGTCTTGGGGTCGATTGCCGCGCTGAGTTCGATGATGCGCGCCAGCGGAAAATGCTGGGCCAGCACCTTGCCGCCGGAATTCGAAGCGCCGCCCGCCAGCCAGGCGTTGCCGAGCCGATGGCTGTAGATGCCGAAGCGAGGCGCCGAGATCGACCGGTCGGACAGGATCTTGATGGTCAGCGACGACCCCAGCGCGGTGACGCCGTCGCCGATGGCCGCCGCG
>NZ_RZRQ01000762.1:0-474 GCF_003997785.1 Mesorhizobium sp. M7D.F.Ca.US.004.01.2.1
CCAATTCCCCAGCCACTCCGGCCGCAGCCGGCCCGGCAAAGCCGATGGCGATGAAGGCGAGATCGGCGCGGATGACGAATTCGGTGCCGGCGATCGGCTTGCGCTTGTCGTCGACCTCGCAGCATTTGACGCCGGTCAACTGGCCTTCCTCGCCGATGAATTCGAGTGTCGCCACCTGGAATTCGCGCTCCGCGCCTTCGGCCTGCGAGGACGAAGTGCGCATCTTGGTCGCCCAGTAGGGCCAGACCGAAAGCTTGTCTTCCTTCTCCGGCGGCTGTGGGCGGATGTCGAGCTGGGTGACGCGCACCGCACCTTGGCGGAAGGCGGTGCCGACACAATCGGACGCGGTATCGCCGCCACCGACGACGACGACATGCTGGCCGCCGGCGATAATTGGATGCGACGGCCACGCCACCGACTGGATAGGTTCGCCGCCGACCCGGCGGTTCTGCTGCACCAGATAGGGCATCGCGT
>NZ_RZRQ01000763.1:0-460 GCF_003997785.1 Mesorhizobium sp. M7D.F.Ca.US.004.01.2.1
TCCTTGACGTCCGGCAGCCGCTCGAAATCGAAATTGCCGCCCGAAACCACGGCAACGATGGTCTTGCCCCTGATCTCCTTCCTGGAGAAATCCTCAGCGCATCGATCGCCAGCGCGCCGGCCGGCTCCAGCACGACGCCCTCGACGTTGAGCATCTCGATCATGGTGGCGCAGAGCCGGTTTTCCGGGATCAGCCGCACCGTGTCGGCCGGGAAATCCTTGAGATGCCGCAACGGCTCGCGGCCGATCTCTGCCACCGCCGCGCCATCGACGAAATTGTCGACCTTGGCGAGTTTGAGCCGTTTTCCCGCAGCGAGGCTCTCACGCAGGCTCGGCGCGCCGGCCGGCTCGCAGAAGACGAAGCGCGCTTCCCGGCCCTGATCGGCGAAATAGTGGGTGACGCCGGCGGCAAGCCCGCCACCGCCAACCGGCAGCATGATGATATCGGGCATGCGGGCGCC
>NZ_RZRQ01000764.1:0-448 GCF_003997785.1 Mesorhizobium sp. M7D.F.Ca.US.004.01.2.1
CGTCTGGAAAGTCGCCTCCGAACGCTGGGTGTCGCCATAGAGCGCCAGGCTCGCGGCCAGTTGGGCGACAGCCATCGGGCTCGAGAAGGACTCGAGCTGCGTGTCCGAATAGTAGCGCAGATCGCCGATCGAGGCCTTCTTGTTGCGGGCGAGCACATAGAGCGCGTAGGCGATCTCGCTGCCGCGATCCTGGACGTCCTGGTCATACCCAAGCGAGTTCTGCAGGTTGTTCAGCGCCTGGTTCATCGCCTGAGCCGGCACGTCGTATTTCTGCTCGCGTGCCCGGGTCAGGAACTCCGTGACATAAGCATCGAGCCAGAGATCGCCGGATCCCGGGCCCCAGAGGCCGAAGCTGCCGCTTGATGCCTGGTAGCTCAGCACCTTGTAGACGGCATCTTGGATGCGACCATGCAGGTCCGGATCGCTCTCCATGCCGATGCTTTTTGCC
>NZ_RZRQ01000765.1:0-446 GCF_003997785.1 Mesorhizobium sp. M7D.F.Ca.US.004.01.2.1
CCTGAGAATCCATGTCGTCAACGACCCTGGCGGCCATCCCGACCTGTACATTCGGCCAGACACACTTGCCACCGGCCTCGAGCGAGGCGGCGCGCCAGCATATGAGGCGACATTCGGCGTACTTCCTGCCGCGATCGAGACAGCCCACGACGAGACGCGCGTCATCTTCACTTCGGCGAAGGTCCACATCGGCAATGCAGCTGAACGCCTGCCACGCCTGCAGTGGGTGCAGACAGTCTCTGCCGGAGTGGAGGCCTTTTTGCCAACATTGCCAACGAACATCACACTTACCAATGCCTCAGGTGTGCATAGCGAGAAGGGCGCGGAGTTTATTCTGACGGCGGCGCTGATGCTGAATTATCGCATCCCGGCTTTCGTCGAGGATCGGCAGGCCCGGCGCTGGCAGCCCGAGTTTGTTACGCCGCTCCGCGACAAGACGGTTACGC
>NZ_RZRQ01000766.1:0-445 GCF_003997785.1 Mesorhizobium sp. M7D.F.Ca.US.004.01.2.1
CGGCGTGATGCCCAGCGGCTCGCAGATCCAGCCATTTGTCATTGGCGACGTCAGGCGCACCATGGCGGTGGCGGCGGCTCTGCAAGCGCGCGGCTTCGACATACGCGGCATTCGTCCGCCGACCGTGCCCGAGGGCACGTCGCGCCTGCGCATTTCGCTGACGCTCAACGTCGACGAAGCCGCCATCTCGGAAATGGTCGAAGCGCTCGTCGAGGTGTTGGCCCAAACGTGACCGGAGGCGACATGACCAAACGCATCGTCATCACCGGAACCGACACCGGCATTGGCAAGACGGTGTTTTCGGCCGGGCTAGCCGGCCTGCTCGACGGTTTCTACTGGAAGCCGGTGCAATCGGGCCTCGACGACGAGACCGATAGCGAGGTCGTTGCGCGGCTTGCCGGCCTGCCGCCGGGGCGCGTGCTGCCGGAAGTCTACCGCTTGAAGG
>NZ_RZRQ01000767.1:0-442 GCF_003997785.1 Mesorhizobium sp. M7D.F.Ca.US.004.01.2.1
GGGCGAACATGGCGACGATCACGTGCGCAGTGCGCTGGTCGAGAACGAGCATCGGATCCGGCAGGCGGCGCGCAACATCAAGCGCTTCCTGGCGACCAGCGCCAAGCAACCCAACAATGTGGTTCCGCTTTCCGCTCACCGGTAAGTTTGCCGCACGCAATTTGATCTGACTTGAGGGACGTCGCCGGACATGGCTGAACCATTGCGTGTTGGAATTGCCGGCCTCGGCACGGTTGGCGCGTCGGTGGCGCGCGTGCTGCGCGACAAGGCGGCGGAGCTGACCCGCCAGTGCGGCCGTGACGTCATCGTCACCGCCGTCTCGGCGCGCGACCAGAAGCGTAATCGCGGCGTCGATCTGAGTTCGGCAAAGTGGTTCGACGATCCGGTCAAGATGGCGCAGGCCGCCGAAATCGACGTGTTCGTCGAACTGATCGGCGGCGAC
>NZ_RZRQ01000768.1:0-427 GCF_003997785.1 Mesorhizobium sp. M7D.F.Ca.US.004.01.2.1
AAATGTCCGACGACGAGATCATCCTTTCCGAACTTTCCGACGACGAGTTGGTGCAGCAGATGCACGACGATCTCTATGACGGGCTGAAGGAAGAGATCGAGGAAGGCACCAACATCCTGCTCGAGCGCGGCTGGGTGCCCTACAAGGTGCTGACCGAGGCGCTGGTCGAAGGCATGCGCATCGTCGGCGAGGACTTTCGCGACGGCATCCTGTTCGTGCCGGAAGTGCTGCTTTCCGCCAACGCGATGAAGGCCGGCATGTTCATCCTGCGTCCGCTGCTCGCCGCCACCGGCGCGCCCAAGCAGGGCAAGATGGTCATCGGCACCGTCAAGGGCGACATCCACGACATCGGCAAGAACCTCGTCGGCATGATGATGGAGGGGGCCGGCTTCGACGTCATCGACCTCGGCATCAACAATGCGGTCGA
>NZ_RZRQ01000769.1:0-427 GCF_003997785.1 Mesorhizobium sp. M7D.F.Ca.US.004.01.2.1
GAGAAGGCTCTTAATGTTCATTTTCTGACCTCCAGTCAGAATCGAACGAAATCGCGTTGATTTCAGCGTATTTTGGCGTCGAAACGCGCGGCGCCGATAGCGAGATACCTAGCTATCTGTCTGTTCTAACGGGGTAATTTTTGAGATGCCGCCAACGGTGCGGGCAAAAATGGCGGAGAGGATGGGATTCGAACCCACGAGAAGCTTTTGACCTCTACTCCCTTAGCAGGGGAGCGCCTTCGACCACTCGGCCACCTCTCCGTTGCGCCGCTGGATAAAGAAAAGCGCCGGCACAATCAACAAGCCCCAATCATTATCTCGGAAAAAGAAGCCATTATATGGAAAAATAACAACGCACCGAAGCGTGGCTTTCCACGGATGCGGCGGTTTTGCGGCAGTTTCCCGGGCAGCGACTCCGGGCACGGGC
>NZ_RZRQ01000076.1:0-21363 GCF_003997785.1 Mesorhizobium sp. M7D.F.Ca.US.004.01.2.1
ACGCCAACTCGGACCCGCCGCGCCACCTCGAAGCCGGCACCGTCGCCTTCCTCGCCTCGGATGCAGCCCACGACAGTTTCGTCACCCGCGCCTTCGTCGGCAATCCATTGCAATGGCTACTCGGTCGGCTGCACGGTTTTCCGCGCTAGTTGAACCAAAGCGCAAAAGTCAGGAACCCGCCGCCGCCGAACTGGCGCTGGATCTGGTCGAAATCGTCGCTGGTCAGGATCTTGCCGCTTTCGAGATAGGGCGCGATGGCAGGGCCGGTGATCGACAGCACCAGGTCGAAGTTTTTTGGCTCGTCGAAGAAGCGCTTCATGTTGATGCCCTTGCCGGTGATGCGGAAATGCGGCAGCAGCGTGCGGCCTTCGAGCAGACCCTCGGCCATGGTCAGGGCGGCGAGCCAGGCCTGGACCTGCTCTTCGCCAACTTCGAGGCCGGTGAGCGGGTTTTCGCCCTTCTGCTGCGGGCCGGGCAGCCATTCGCGGTCATTGTCGGTCTCGGCGCGGATCGCCTTCCAGTCCTCGCGCGACAGCCGGATCATTTCGAGCAGATGGCGGCGCGCCGCTTGCCGGCGCTCCGGTTCAACCACCGGCCAGTTGACGAGATGCACCAGCGAGATGAAATCGGCGATGCGCCATTCCGAGGCGAAGATGCTGCTGCCCATGTCGCTGGCCGGCGGCACGAGAATGTCCTGCAACGGCAGCTTGGCGCGCGGGAACAGCATGTGGAACGAACCGTCGAAAGTGCTCCTGAAATCATGCGCTAGCCAGAAATCGGCCTGCGCCATCAGGAACTCGGCATAGCCTTGTAGCCAGAAACCGTCGGCGCGGTCGAAGCGGAATGTCAGCGTGGGGGCGGCGGCGTCCGACGAGATGCCGCCGCGTGACAACGAGGCGATGATCGCCGCCATGCTTTCATCAGGCGCGATGGTGCCGTCCTCGTTGAGGTCGATGCCGGTATGGGTGAGGTCGATGACCATGCCGATATCGGCGTCTGCCGGCACCGACGCAAACGTGGCGGCGGATTTTTCGAGCCGGTCGCGGAAAGCGACCAGGATGGCGCGGAATTGCTCATAGGTCAGCGGCTCGGGGTTGGCGTTGTCCGGCACCGGCAGCCGCATCAGCGGCAGCATGAAGGATTGCGGGCTTTCGAAACCATGGCGGTGCAGGCCGCTGGCCAGTATCTCCAGCGCGGTGAAGAACTCGCCGGCCCCGGCCGCATAGGCTGATGCCGGGTCTTTTGGCGCGGCGGCCTCCAGCGTCGAGAGAGCGGTGTCGCGCGCAGCCACGGTCTTTGCCTCGAACAAGGTGGTTGCCGCTTCGGGCATTGCCGCCGAGGCGGAAGACAGCGGCACGATCAGCATGAAAGCGGATGTCAGCAGGCCTGCCAGTCGTGTCATCTCTTCCCCCAATATTCGTCGCGCAGAGCAAACATACACCATTTGCAGCGCCGCGCTTCAACCCGCCCCGCGGACGGTCTACACAGGGCAAACAATTGGGCGCCGCGTGTCGAACTATCCGCTTTCCTACAAGCTGTCCTGGCTGCCGCGTTTCCTGAAGCCGTCGCTGGCCGGCGACGCACGAGACTTTGCGCCGATGGCGGGAACGCTGATGGATCCGTCGCCAAGGCAGGCGGTGCGACTTGCCTTCGTCGGTGACATCTCGGCTGTGGCCAATCGCAGTGCGCCGGGCTGCGATCCGGAGATCAAGGCACTTCTCGGCGCTGCCGATCTGGTGATCGGCAATTGTGAAAGCCCTGTTGTGGACAGAGCAAATGCGGCGCTGGGCACGAGGCTCGGCACGCATCACGCGATGAGCGAGCGGTTCCTGGCCGAGGCGCTGGCGGTGGCGGGTATTTCGCGCGAAAAGCTCGTGCTGTCGCTGGCCAACAACCATGTGCTCGACCAGGGCGTCGCCGGTTTCGACGAGACGGTCGCGGCGCTGCAGCGGCTCGGCATCCGCACGGTGGGCCTCGTTGCCAACGGTCCGGTGGTGCCTGTCCAGGTCGGACCGCTTGATATCGGCTTTGCCGCCTTCACGCTGTGGCGCAACGCCGATGAAAGCGTGTTCACGGGGCGCGTATCAATGGACAGTGATCCGGCGCGTTGGTCACGCGATGGTGTCGATCTTCTTTGCGCCGTGCCGCATTGGGACTGGGAGTTCCGGCATTTTCCGCGCGCCGAGACGCGGGTGCTGGCCAGGCGGCTGGTCGGACAGGGCGTCGGGCTGATCGCCGGCCATCACGCCCATGTCGTGCAACCAGTGGAAAAGATCGACAGGACGATCGTCGCTTACGGGCTCGGCGATTTCCTCGGCACCGCCTTTGCCCGCCAGCCATGGCCCGGCCGCATCGGCGGAATATTTGTCGTGGATGTCAGTGTCGATGCCGGCTCCCGGGGCGCCATTGCGTCTTACCGGCTGCATCCCTTCATGCGCCTGCGCGCCGGCGACCACGAGCGGCTGCTGTTGGTGGAAGGGATGGAGAGGCGAATGCGCGGCAAGGTCGAAGCTCGGTTGAGGGCGGTCTTTCCTTCCTCTTCAAGCGAAGAGGGCGTCACCGCTTAACCGTCTGGCGGCCCTTGCAAAACCGACTATCATGCGACGGCAGAGGCAGGCTTGCGAGGGTAGCGGTGGAAACAGCGGATTTCATGCCTGGTGAGGCTGACATCGCCAGCATCCGGAAAGACATCGAGGCCTATGAAGCGGCCAGGGCCTCGGCGGTTCGGCAGGTGCGCTGGGTGCCGCTGTTCGTCGGCCTGGTGCTGGTGGCCGTGGTGCTGGTCGCCTGGCTGTTCAACAAGGTCGCCGACCCCAACGAGCAATGGGTCTCGACGCCGCACGTGTTTCTCTATGTCATCGGCTTCGCGGCTTCGATCCTGCTCTATTTCCAGGCCAGGAAACCGGTGACGCGGCTGCAGCAATCGTTCCGCGAGACGCTGCTGCCGATCATCTTCGGCTTCATTGCGGACATGCGCTACCAGCACGGCGTGACGCCGAATTCCTTCGACCGGCTGCCGCGCACGGCGGTCGGTCCGTTCAACCGGCAGGCGTTCGACGACATCGTCGCGGGCCGCTATGAGGGGTTTCCGTTCGAGCTCTACGAGGCGCATCTGCGGGAAGGGTCGGGCAAGGGCTCGTCGACAGCCTTTCAAGGCGTCATCGTCGCTTTCGAGACCATCGCGCCGTTCCCCGGCATACTGGTGGCGACGCGGCGGACCAACGCGGTGATCAGCTTCTTTCGCGGCATGTTCGCCAGCAAGCTGCAAGAGCTGTCCAGCGGCGACGCGGCGCTCGACGCTGCCTACGAGTTCCGCACCGACAATGTCGGGGCGGCACAGCCACTGGTGAGCGGCCGGCTGGCGCAGGCGCTGAAATGGCTTGGCGAAACCTGGCCGGACGACCCGGCCCGCGTCGCGCTCAACGGCAGCGATGGTTTCCTGCTGCTGCCCCAGACGAAGAACTTTTTCGAGCTGCCGGATATTTCGGTGCCGCTCGACTATACCACACATGTCGCGCCGATGATCGCCGACATGGGCGCGATGCTGGCTACGGCGGCACTTGTGCGCAAGATCGGCGGGAGGGACGAGGCAAGCTAGTCCGGCCGGGCATACGATCAACAATCGTAACCGGATTTGTCGCGCAAATAGTCCGCTTCTTCCTGCGACATTCTCTTGAACATCACGCAGACGGTGAAGCTGCCGACTTGCCGCCCGTCGCGTCTGTATCCCCAGTCGGAAACATCGTCCCTGGTGAATTCTATGTTCTGGCCGAGGACGACATTGCGCACTGCTTCCGGCTGGTTTGCCAATATGCCGACGAAGCCGGTTTCCGTGCGCCGGAACGGGATGACCCAGAAGTGCTCGCTGACATTCCCATCTAGCACCTCGACCTTCAATTTGAACCTGTCCGTGCCTGAGGGCGGCGCTTCGGCCAGGGCCAGGAACTCATCCAAGCTGGCAAGCGCCTTCGCAGTCGCTACCGCCATCTCGGGATCGTCCTTAGCAAAGATAACCGTTTTGTCGTCGCCTGGGTCCGTGGCTTGTGCGCCGGCCAATCCTGGAGCAAGCGCAAGCATCAGGGACATCATGGTCCGGACTGCAAGCTTCATGGAAGGCCCCCCTTCATCGTAACAACGCACCATGCTGTATCCGTTCCCGATTTGCAACCGAAGCGCGAGTTCGATCCGCTTCGGAGTGGCGGTTTTGAACTGATCCATGAAACAAAATGTGTATCGATGACGGGCCAGCAGTCTGTTTCGTGATGCCGCTCGGGACGGATTGCGGCGGCCGCGCCGCGATCGAAACCGTCCGCCACAATCCGGCTAAACGACTCTTTTCGCGGACAGAAGTGGGCTCGTCGGGGGAGCCGAAGCGGCCGGAAATGATGTCGGCAGCAAGCAATGTGTCGGAATTAAGCCTATGATATTGTTTGCGAAAATTCACCCAACGTGATTTGCGGAGGGAGCGCTTTCCGTTCCAGTTTCGGGCCGCCCGGTGCTGTCGTTTGCCAAGGCGGCGGTCCGAAAAAGTAAAACAGCACGGAGTGCTTACCCATGAAAAAGACCCTCGCACCCACCGCCGCTCTGCTCGCCTTCCTCGGCACCGCCTATGCCGCGACCGTTCAGGGCACCATCCAGGCCGTCGACCCGACGACCAAGTCGATTACCCTCGACGACGGCAAGATCTACCAGCTGTCGCCGGAAGCGACGATCGGGAAACTGAAGGTCGGCGCCAAGGTGGCGGTGACCGTCGATGACAAGACCGGCATCGTGACGTCGATCAAGAAGGCTTCGTAAGGCGTGAGCGTCGTGCGTCGGCGGACCTGCTGACGCAGTTTTCAGACCCTGTTCCACTCCTGGCCGGTCCCTTCGGGATCGGCCACTTTCATGCTGCGCCCCTCAATGCCCGGCGTGCGGGATGAGGTCTTCCGGCTGGATACCCCAAGGATGGCTGGCGGGACGCTGTCCAGGCACCATCGCTATGGTTTTTGCCAAAGAGCCGCGCTATCCCTTGGCCAACGGGGGATATTCATGGCTGACGAACAAAAAGGGTTTCGCCTGTCGCGCAGGCTGCTGCTGGGTGCGGCTGTCGTCGGCGGCGCGGTGCTGTGGGGCGGCACCACGGTGGCGCGGCTGGCGCGCGGACCTTCGGGACCAAAGAACGCCGGCCGGATTGCCGATATTGACGGCATCGCGCTACCACTGAAGCCACTGGAGAATGCGCCGGCCTTCGATGCTTCGCTGCCCTGGTCGGCCAAGGGCGGCGACATCAACGATGCCAGCGGTCTGTCGAGGACGCCGGTCTATGGCGTCGTCGAGATCGGCGAGGAAGAGCACATCGCCAAGGCGCTAGCCTTCGCACGCGCCAACGGCTTGAAGGTTTCGCTGGCCGCCATCCGCCATTCGATGGGCGGGCATGCCTTCGACGACAACGCGCTGGTGCTCGACCTCAGAAAATTCAACAAGGTGACGGTGGATGCGGCGGCGAAGACCATGACGCTGCAGCCGGGTGCACGCTGGCACGACATCCAGAACCTTCTGCATCCGCACTTCGCGGTGAAGGCAATGCAGTCCACCGACATCTTCTCGGTCGGCGGCTCACTGTCGGTCAATGCGCATGGCATGGACCATCAGGCGGGTTCCGTGGCGGGTTCGATCCGCTCGATGCGGGTGATGCTGGCCGACGGTTCGGTGACGACCTGCTCGCCCACCGAGAACACCGATCTGTTCCGCCACATCGTCGGCGGCTACGGCCTGTTCGGCGTGGTGCTGGAGGCCACGCTCGATATCGTCGACAACGCCGTCTACCGCACCTCGCGCGAAATCATCAAATCGGACGATTTTCCAGAATTCTTCGCCGAGGTGCTGGAGCCGAACAAGGAGATCGGCCTGTTCTACGGCCATCTGTCGACGGCGCCGGGCAATTTCCTCGAGGACATGATCGTCTACCGCTATGACAAGGTGGCCGATCAGCCGCCGGCTGACCAACCAGCGATTGGCGAACCGGGATCGGTCGGGCTGAAACGGGTGATCATCAACCTGGCGAAATGGGGCAGCCTGTTCCAGGAGCTGAAATGGTTCACCGAAAAGACGCTGGAGCCGAAGTTCGAAAGCTGCACGGTGGCGCGCACCTCGGCCATGGCGGAAGGCGAGGCCTGCCTCGTCACCCGCAACAACCCGATGCACGATTCGGTGCCCTATCTCTTCAACGATCAGATGGATGAGACCGACATCCTGCACGAATATTTTATTCCGCGTGCCGCCTATGTCGAATTCATAGCGGAAGCCCGCGAGATCCTGCGCAACCAGACGCTGCCGGTGCTCAACGCCTCGGTGCGCATCGTCCACAAGGAGGATGTGGCGCTGACCTACGCACCGGAGCCGGCCTATTCGCTGGTGCTCTACATCAACCAGCCGACCGACGCCGACGGCAATGCCAGGATGCGGGTGCTGACCCGAGCGCTGATCGACGTGACGATCAAGCATGGCGGGCGCTTTTTCCTGCCCTACCAGCTGCATTACACGGCCAAGGAGTTGCTGGCCTCCTATCCCGAGCTGCCGGCCTTCCTGGCGGTAAAGCGGCAATATGACCCTACGGAACTGTTTTCCTCGACCTTCTACCGTGCCATCAAGGCGCTGAGTGGGGTGGCGTAAGAAGCAGTTCCAGGAAAGTGTGACGCGGTTTTCCCGGGGAAAGCGCGCAGCGCTTTCCCTAGGGAACTGCTCAAGAATAGAGCAGGAGAACAAGCCATGCGGATGGTATCAGCGGCGGCACTCACCCTCATCGCGCTGTGCGCTGGACCGGCCGGGGCCGAGGATCTCAAGGCCTTCAAGCTTACCATCGACGGCGTGACGATCGATATCGATCCCGGCGAGAGCACTGATGTGACGCTGCCCGGCGGCAAGCACAGCAAGGTGACGCTCGAGCGCAACGACTTCGCCACCTTCTCCGGCAGCGATTTCTCCTTCGTCCATCCGAGCAATATTTCGGTGACCAAGACCGATCTCGGCGAGAACATCACGCAATATCTGATGGCGTCGGCGCTGGGCACGATCGTCGTCGTGCAGGAATATGGCAAGATGAATCCGGTGTCGCTCAACCAGCTGATGCTGCAGGAGATGACCAAGGAATCGGTGCAAGCCGGTGCCACGCTGACGCAGGAGCCGACGACGCGCAAGCTCGCCGACGGCAAGGAATTGACCGGCATCCGCGCAGTGATGAAGACACGCACCGACACGGCCGATTTCGAGATCGTCGGCTTCGGTCTTGCCGATCAGGGGCTGCTGTTCATCACCCGCATTGCCGGCGAGGATGCAGCGACCGAAAAGCCGCTTATCGACAAGTTCTGGCAGAGCCTGAAGGTGAAGTTGTAGGGACCAGAAATAACGTCTCAGTTTGGATTTCGGCTGGGTCCACACTTTTGCGTAACGGCGGCCCACGTTATTCTGACGATCCGGGTTGGAGGTCTTACGGCATGGCGAAGCTCATTTTCAGAATGAACGTGTCTCTCGACGGCTATGTCGACCACATGAGAATGTCATCAGGCCCCACGGTCTTTCGCCACTGGATAGAGCAAGTGCGCGACTTGGCCGGCAGTGTGTATGGTCGCGGCATGTACGAGGTCATGCGTTATTGGGACGAAGACAGTCCTGAGTGGAGCGCGGAGGCGCACGAATTCGCGGCGGCGTGGCGGAGCCAACCGAAATGGGTTGTGTCGCGCTCGCTGAAGTCGGTCGGCCCCAACGCCACACTTGTCGAGAATGACGTCGAGGCGGTGATACGTGGGCTGAAGGCTGAGCTCGTTGGGGAGATTTCAGTTTCTGGACCAAACCTGGCGCGAAGCCTGACCGACCTTGGTCTTATCGATGAGTACCAACTCTACTTCCATCCATTCGTGCTTGGTCACGGCAAGCCATTCTTCGCCGGCCCCCGGTCGCCGCTTCGCTTCGTGGCAAGCGATCTGATTGGCGATGACGTGATCAGGTTGACCTATGTTCCGGCCTAATCACGGGGCACCCGGTGCGACGATAGGATGCCGCGCTTGCATGTTGCGGTCGTCAAACCGAGACGCTAGCAGGACTACAGCCCCTTTGGCATCAACCCTGCCAGCCAGTTCACGGAGCGTTTCGCGGCGTCTGCGGTCGCCGAGGCGGCGCGGCCAAGATCGGTCTTGACCACGGCGTAGCCGTTTTTGGTGCGATAGAGCACGCCGGTTCCGCCATCGACCACTTGTTCATAAGCGACGGGCCGGGCGGCGTCGGCTTCCATGGCTGTCGTCGGCGAACCCACCGAGACGCTCGGCCGGTGGCTCAGTTCAGGCGGCAACGGGCTTTGGGTTCTAACCACCCGGCTGGCGGGCTTCAATTCCGGGCGCGACGCTGTCGCGGCCAGCTGCGAGGAGGACGACGAGCCCTTCGTGCGGCAGATGCCGGAGACGAGCGGATAGTTGAAATTGCGCTCGTGCAGCATCTGGCTTTTCATCGCCGCTTCGCACTCGGCGACGGTCGACCACTTGGCCGGCGTCTCGCCGATATATTCGCACAGCTTGGCGTCGCAGTCGCAGCCGACAATGGTCATGGCGACAAGGGCGGTCTTGATCACGGTCTTGTCCCTTCGAGATGCCCCCCGGCAGCCCATACTTCCTTCCCATTCCTTCGCGCGCGAACAAGGCGGGATTTGGCCGCGATTGTGAAATGAGCGTGGCGGAGCGCCAAACAGCCGGCCTATCGCGTGGCCGGCAAGGTCCGTTTGAGGAAATTCGCGATCAGCCGCACCACGTCTTGTGGGCGTTCAACCTGCGGGTTGTGATTGACGCCATCGAGAACCGCCAGTTCGGCGTGTGGAAACAGCGAAGCAATCTCCTCACCCTGTTCGAGGGGCGTGGTCGTGTCCTCTCGCCCCCAAATGATGAGAACAGGCGGCGTGAAGGCGCGATAGTTCGCCTTGTTGGCGGCAAGCGATTTTCGCTCGTCGTTGAAGAGGCCGCTGAACAGCCAATGGCCCACCGCATTGGTCGTGCCTTCAACGTTGAGTGGGCGTGCGTAAATCGCGATGCGCTCAGGGGTCACCACGGCATCGTTCCCGATGAACGAGCGCAGACCCGGGCCGACCATGAGCGGATTGGTGAAGGTCGAGGCGGTCAGCAGCTGGCGAGGCCAGGCCATGTTCAGGAAGGATGCGAACGGCAAAGCCGGCGCCTCGGTCCGGCCGAGGCCAAGTGCCATGTCGAGCAGGATCAGCGAGTCGATACGAGCCGGGGCGGAGAACGCGGCTTCGATCACGCCACCGCCGCCATAGGAGTGGACACCGACGCTGAAATGACGAAGGCTAAGCGCGTCGGCGAAACCGAGGACGCGTTTGGCGTGGGCGGCGCGCGAATAATCCTGATCGGCCGGTCTCTCGGAATAGCCAAAGGGAGGCATGTCGGGCGCGATGACGCGAAAGCCCTGTTCTCCCAATGGCGCGGCGATATCGCGGTATGTTTCGGCCCAGGAGGCCGTGCCGTGGAACAGGAGCAGCGGCGGCCCGTCCGGAGGGCCCCAGACCTGATAGTGCATCTTCAACCCGTCGACCATTACGAACAGCGCTCCCGCCGGGGCTGCCTGCTCGGGTGACAGGGTCTCTCGCAACGCCGCCGCGCCGCGAAAGCCGACAAGCACGACGGCAACGAGCACAACCAGCGTGAGCGCCAGCCAGCCGAGGATGCGGATCAGTCGGCGCATTGCCGGGCTATCGTCTCAATAGTCATAGACGTGTTCGAGCCTGGCGCCTGACTTGATCAGCGCCGGCAGCACCAAATGCAGCTTGCGCACGGCGACGGTCAGCCCGGTGCGGCGCGTTGCCGGATCGGCCGGCAGCGGATAGCTGAACAGGATGCGCATGCCTTCGGGGACGGCGATCGTATCGGTGGACAGTACGGTGACCATGATCTCGTCATTGCCGCCGATCTCGACGAAGGAGACGCCCTTGTCGATCAGGCGCGGGATCATTTCGGTGAACACCTGATAGCGCTTGGTGACGAAGATGGTGCCGTCAGCTCCCATGTCGCGCTCGAGCAAGGTGTCGGGCTCGTTGCGGGTGGCTTCGCCGACCGGCCCCTTGGCCCAGACATGGATGTCGAGGAAGGCAGGGTCCATCGTGGCGGCGAGTGCCTTTTTGATCATGTCGGCATAGCCCTGCTTGATGGTGTCGGCGAGGCCAAAGGCCAACTTGCGTTCGCTGGTGCGGACGGAACTGTCACCCGGCGCCGGCTGCACGGCAAACAGGCCGGCGCGCTTTTCGGCATAGGGAAACTGATACCACGGCACCTGGTCGAGGAACGCGGCATAGTCGGCCGCCACCTTGGCCTGATAGATGTCGGCGGCGGTTCGCTTGCCAGATGTCGCCTCGGTGATGCGGCCGACCGTGTTCTCATAGGCCCACTGCAGGATATGCTCGATCGAGTGGCTGGTGCCGATGATGACCAGCATCTGGTGGTTGGCGTAGTTGAATTTGTAGGGAGAGCTGGCCCGGATCACCATGGCGTAGTCCTGCCAGAAGCGGCCGACATAGGACCAGTAGGGGAAGCCGCTCGGCTGGTCCTTGTCGACGAAGCCGGCATATTCGCGCGCGGCGTAGACGATCGCCCATTCCGGATAGGTGAGGAAGGTCGATTCTTCCGGCCGCTGGTAGAAGGGGATCTCGGCGCGGACCTTGTCGGCCAGCGCCTTGGGCGGGGCGCCGTCGGCAATGCCGGGCAGCGGCGTCTTGTCGAGCGACGACGTCGTCAGGAAGCCGTAGCTCAGCCCGATGATCGGGATGAGAATGACGATGACGATCAGCCAGAGGATCGTCTTGATGATGCGCTTCAGCCAGCGGAACAGGAACATGGCCGATCAGGCCGTGGCGAAGTGGTCGTGTACGCGCTTGGCTAACCAGAAGCCGACATAGACGGCGAAGCCGCCAATGACGATGTGCGGCAGGTTGGCGAAGAAACGGGCCGGGAATTCGATATCGTTGAGGGAGCGGAAGCCGTTGATGAAGATGCCGGCATCGAGGCAGCCGGAACCGGTGACCAGCCCGAGCACGCCGTCGAACAGGTAGACCGAACCGAACAGCTTGAAATAGAACACCGCCTGGCGGTGCGAGATGAAGGCGGCGGCCAGTGCCCAGACGCCGGAAAAGGCGTGCAGCAGGTCGTCATACCATTGCAGCGAGAACAGGCCGAACAGATTGCCGTTGGCATCGTTGAACGCCGGTATGTAGCCGATGGCGACGACGCCGAAGAACAGGAAGGCGTAGGCAACGGCAAGCTTCTGGATCAACGTCATGAAGTATCCCCCTCCTACGAGCCTGCTTTGCAAACAGACTCTGACGACACAGCGATACTAACCGATTTTAGCGCGCGGTGAAGCGGCGCTCGCAAGATCGCCGGCAAAGGGCATCGAGGGGGGAAAAGACAGTCGGCGCCGGGATTTCTCCCAGCGCCTCCCTGTCAGATCAGGACACGGTCGCGGCAGCAACTTCCGTAAAGTCGTCGCGCCTTGCCGGCCTTGATTTTGACGGTCCTGCCAGTCCGCCACCCGAGAGCAGCGTCCGTTCGGGACCACGCCGGTTTCCACCCTTGCGAGCTTTGCCCTGCGCACCATCGAAGGTTTTTGCCGTCCTTCATGGCAGCATCGGTCCGCCGTCGGCGTTGGCACGCTTTCCGCGGCCCCGTAGGTCTCGGCATCCGTCCCTCGACCAGGCAAGCCTGCTCTCGATCCGGGCCGTACGGGCCTCAGGAAATCCGCCTTTCACTTCGCCTTTCGGCTTGATGATCGGTAGCCGCCTGAGATGGGTTTAACGTACGCCGGGTAAGGGTCGTAGGGAATGGCCATGGGCCTGTGGATAACGGGATTATCGGGGATCAATCAGGGATAGCGGGATTTTCGTATCCGTCATGATGGGCGGCGGAGGCGGACATTCGGCCCTTGCCCTGCCGACCGGTGCGGGCTTCAATGCCGGCAAAGGATTCGAGGCCCAAGCGTCTTCGATGTCCTTGCGGGAGGGTGTGCTTGAAAGTCGGGGTGGTTCTCAATCCGATTGCCGGTGGCGGCCGGCTCAAACGGCATTGGCCCGAGGTCGCCGCGTCGCTGAAGAAGCATTTCGGCGAATTCGAACTGCGCGAGACGCAGGCCGAAGGCGACGCCGAAAGGCTGGCAATCGATCTTGCGATGAGCGGCTTCGATCTGGTGATTGCGGCCGGCGGTGACGGCACCGCCAGCGAAGTGGCCGACGGGCTGCTGCAGGCGACCCAGGAGAGCGGCCGGATCACCGAGCTTGGCCTGTTGCCGTGCGGCACCGGCATCGATTTCGCGCGCGGGCTCGGTCTGCCGAAAGAAGTGGACGCCGTGCTGAAGCGGATCGCCGAGGCCAAGGGTCGCAAGGTCGATGCCGGGCGCATCTGTTACATCGACGACCATGGCGCGCTGGCCAGCCGGCACTTCATCAACATCGCCAGCCTGGGGCTTTCCGGCGCCACCGACCGCGCCGTCAATGCCGACAAGCGCAAGGGCAAGATGTCGGCCAAGGCGCTGTTCCTGTGGCGCACCGTGGTCGAGTTCATCCGCTACCGCTTCCAGGACGTCAGGATCACCGTCGACGACGGCGCCCCGGTCGAAGCGCGCATGGCGCTGGTGGCGGTGGCCAATGGAAAGTTCTTCGGCGGTGGCATGATGATCGCGCCGGACGCCGAACTGACCGACGGGCAGTTCGACATCGTCATCCTGCGCGCCGCCGGCAAGCTGAAGTTGATCTGGGACATCCGCCTGCTCTATGGCGGCCGGCACCGCAACCATCCGGCGATCACCATCCTGCGCGGCAGGAAAGTGGTGGTCGAACCGCTCGGCGATGTCGAGAAGAACGGCGCGCTGGTCGACATAGACGGCGAGTCGCCGGGACGCATACCCGCGACCTTCGAGATCCTGCCGGGGGCATTGACGCTCAGATACTGAATCAAGCCGTTGACAGATTGATTCAAATGGATCCGCCGATCCAGTCAACGCCTTGAAATCGCTTGATATCCGGCTGGCGTCAAAGTTCGAGTTTGGCCGGGAAACCAGGCGCGCGCAGGTCGGTGCCGACGGCATCTTCCAGCAATTTGACGATCTGGGTCGACCAGGCGCCGCCGCCATAAGCAGCCTTGCCGTGCTCGAAAATCGTGTTGACCCGCGATGCCAGGTCGAGCGGCACGCCTGACTGTTCGCCCATGGCGAGCGCGAAGCCGAGGTCCTTCAGCGCCAGGTCCATGGTGAAGCCGATGTCGTAGGAGCCGTTGAGAACCAGCTGGCTTTCGGTCTCGTGGACGAAGCTGTTGCCGGAGGAGGCAACGATGGCGTGGTAGGATTGGGCGAGGTCGAGCCCGCCCTGTTTGGCCAGCATCAGCGCTTCGCCGGCGGCTACGAGATGGATGAAGGCGAGCATATTGGTGATCACCTTGATCACCGCCGCCGAGCCTACCGGACCCATCAGGAACGATTTTGCACACATCGCCTCGATGGCCGGGCGATGACGCTCGTAGAGCGCTGGATCGCCGCCGACCAGCGCGGTGATCTTTCCGACCGCGGCCAGATGCACGCCACCCGTGACCGGGCATTCTAGGGTCTCGACGCCCCTGGCCGAGGCGAGCGCGGCCAGACGCATGATCTCGTCGCGGCCATTGGTCGACATCTCGATCCAGGTGCCGCCCTGGGGCAGGCCTTCGAGCAAACCTCCGGGGCCGGCCAGCACTGCTTCGCTGACCTTGGGCGAGGGCAAGCATGTGATCGCATTGCCGGCCTGCGCGGCGGCATTGGCAGGGCTGTTCGCTGCCACTGCGCCGAGCGCCACGAGCCGCTCGACGGCGGTGGGATCGCGGTCGAAGACGGTGACGGCAAAGCCGTTGCGGATCAGGCTGGCGGCAAGGTTACCGCCAAGATGGCCAAGGCCGATGAAGGCGTAGCTTTCGCTCACGGCATCAGCGGCGTCTGCATCATCTGTAGATGCAGGTCCTTGCCCGTATAGGGGTGCGCATCGCAGACGGCTTCGTTCAACTCGACGCCGAGGCCGGGCTCCTTCGACGGGATGACGTTGCCGTCCTGCCATTCGATCTTCTTCTTCAGGAGCGTGGCGTGGAAACCGTCCCACTGCTTCAGCGATTCCAGGATGAGGAAGTTGGGCAGCGTCACCGCCAGCTGGATGTTGGCGGCACCGACGATCGGCCCGCAATAGCAGTGCGGGGCGATCTGGATGTGATAGGCCTCGGCCATGGCGGCGATTTTCTTCGTCTCCAGAATGCCGCCGGAGCGGCCGAGATCGGGCTGCAATATGGTCGCGGCACGGTTCTCGATGACGCGGGCGAATTCGAACTTGGTCGTCAGCCGCTCGCCGGTGGCGATCGGGATCGAGGTGCCGCGGGCGACCTGCGCCATCACTTCGGGCATGTCAGGCGGCACCGGCTCCTCGAACCACAGCGGATCATAGGGTTCGATGGCGCGCGCCATGCGCAGCGCGCCGGACGCGGTGAACTGGCCGTGCGTGCCGAACAGGATGTCGGCGCGGGTGCCGACCGCCTCGCGGATCGCCTTGATCATGCGGGTGGAGACATCGATGTCGACGAGGCGCGGCTGATGGCCGTCGAAAGCGGTATAGGGGCCGGCCGGGTCGAGCTTGACGGCATTGAAACCCTGCTCGACATATTCGAGCGCGCAGGCGGCGGCGAGATCGGGGTCGTTGTAGACGTTCTTGCCGTCAGGCGCGTCCTCGGAATGAACGCTGCCGGTGTGCGGGTAGAGGTAGGTGTAGGAGCGCAGCGTTTCGTGTACCTGGCCACCGAGCAATTTGTAGACCGGCTTGTTGGCCTCCTTGCCGATGATGTCCCAGCAGGCCATTTCCAGCGCCGAGAAGCAGCCCATGCCGGACACATCGGGGCGCTGGGTGAAGCCGGACGAATAGGCGCGGCGGAAAAAGTTCTCGATGTCGTGCGGATCGCGGCCGACGAGATAACGCTCGGCCATGTCCTCGACCATCTTCGCCGTGACATGGGCGGAGAAGGTGGCGTTGTAGGCCTCGCCATAACCGACGACGCCCCCATCGGTGGTGAGCTTGACGAAGATGAAATACTTGCCGCCGATGCCGGGCGGCGGGTTGCCGACAACCCAGGTCTTGACGTCGGTGATCTTCATTTTTGGTCCTCCAGAACCAGTTCGGCGCCCTTCCAACCGGTCATGATCGAGGCGGCGTTGGTGTTACCGGTGATGTTGTCGGGAAAGATCGAGGCGTCGATGACGCGCAAGCCTTCAAGACCATGCACCCTGAGACGTGGGTCGACGACGGCGCGCGCGGGATCAGGCCCCATGCGGCAGGTCGAGACCGGATGATAGACGGTGCCGGAGCGTTTCCTGAAATCCTGAATCAGGTCTGCATCGGAAGTGATTGAAGGACCAGGCAAAACCTCTTCCTCGATGATCTCGGCCATTGCAGGCATCGAGGCGATCTTGCGCACGAATTTCACGGCGTCGAGCATCTCATCGACATCGGCATTGGTGGAGTAGGCGTTGGCGACAATTTTGGGATAGTCGCGCGGGTTGCTGGAGCGGATCATGATCTCGCCACGGCTTGATGGCCGGCAGTTGGACAGGCCGATGGAAAAGCCCGGCCATGGATCCGGCGTCAGGATCGGGCGCTCGCCGCTTTTGGGAATGACGGTCGAGAACGCCTGGAAATAGAGCTGCATGTTGGGCCGCGTCGCCGCAGGGTCTGTGCGGAAGAAGCCGCCGGCATTGTTCATTGACAGCGACAGCGGGCCCGAACGGGTCAGGATGTATTGCATGCCGACCAGCAGCTTGCCCCACCAGGGACGCAGCGTCTGGTTGAGCGTCGGCAGCCTGCCCTTGAAGGTGTAGTTGATGCCGACATGGTCCTGCAGATGCGCGCCGACATTCTCGTTGGCATGAAGGACGGGAATGCCCAGACCACCAAGCAGAGCGGAGGGGCCGACGCCGGACAGCTGCAGCAATTGCGGCGAGTTGACCGAACCGCCTGATAGAATGACCTCGCGGCCGGCACGTGCCGTCTTCGTCTCGCCGTTCTGTTGATACTCGACGCCGATGGCGCGCTTGCCTTCGAACAGGATCCTGGTCGCCAGCGCATTCATCTCGACGCGGACGTTGGCGCGCTTCATCGCCGGGCGCAGGAAGGCGCGCGCCGCCGACATGCGGCGGCCGTTGCGGGTCGAAATCTGGTAGATGCCGACGCCTTCCTGGGCAGCACCATTGAAATCCGGATTGAGCGGCAGGCCGGCCTGCTGGCCGGCGGCGAGATAGCGTTTGGTCAGTGGATGGACGGCGTTTGAACAGTCGGTGACATGCAGCGGGCCCCCCGTGCCGCGCCATGCATCGGCGCCGGCCTGATTGTCCTCGAGCGCCTTGAAGGCGGGCAGCAGGTCGTCATAGGCCCAGCCGGGATTGCCGGCAGCCGCCCAGGCATCGAAGTCCTCGCGCGCGCCCCTGATCCAGACCATGGCGTTGATCGAGCTCGAACCGCCGAGCAGCTTGCCGCGCGGCCAGTGGTCGGCATTGCCGGCGAGCCCCGGGTCCGGCTCGGCCTTGTAGTTCCAGTTGACATCAGGATCGAAGAAGGTCTTGCCGTAGCCAAGCGGCATCTGCACGTAGAAGCGGCGGTCGGTGCCGCCGGCCTCTAGCACCAGCACCGAGAAGCGCCCCGAGGCCGACAGTTTGTCAGCCAGGACCGAGCCGGCCGAGCCGGAGCCGACGATGATGAAATCATAGGTCTGCATGATTGAAATGAGCGGCTCCGGAAATCTGGCTGCAGCCTAGACGCGACGGGTTGACCGCGTCGCCGCGCCATCCGGCATCAGTTGTGAAAAAAGCGACCGTCCAACTGGTCGGGTTTGCGGGGATTCCCGACAATCGCGCTTGATATGCACCGGCCCGACAGCCTATGCGATGGCATTATTTTGGCGCATGATTTTTTCCGAAAAGTCTGCAACTTTTCGGAATCATGCTCTGGCCACTCTGCGGAAGGCAGGAAATCATATGCGTGTCCTGTCGGATGCTTTCATTCCCGAACTGCCGGGTCACTACAGCGGCAAGGTCCGCGAAAATTACGACCTGGCGGATGGCAGGCGCATCATCATCGCCACTGACCGCCTCAGTGCCTTCGACACCATCCTGACCTCGATCCCGTACAAGGGAGAGATTCTCACCCAGACGGCGCGCTACTGGTTCGAGGACACCGCCGATATCTGCCCCAACCATGTTCTCGAATACCCCGACCCGAACGTCGTCGTCGGCACAAGGCTCGACATCCTGCCGGTGGAGATCGTCGTGCGCGGTTATCTGGCGGGAACCACCAGCACCTCGATCCTGACCCGGTACCGGCGCGGTGACCGCGACATGTATGGCATCCGCCTGCCGGATGGCCTGCGCGACAATGAAAAGCTGGCCGAACCGATCATCACGCCAACCAGCAAGGCTGCGCATGGCGGCCATGACGAGCCGCTGTCCAGGGCCGAGATCCTTGACCAGGGTCTTCTCACGCAGGCGCAGTGGGACACCGTGTCCGGCTACGCCTTGCGGCTGTTCGCCCGTGGCCAGCAACGTGCCACTGAGCGCGGCCTGATCCTCGCCGACACGAAATACGAATTCGGCACCGACAAGAACGGGACCATCATTCTTGCCGACGAAATCCACACCCCGGACAGCAGCCGGTACTGGATCGCCAAGAGTTACGGACAGGCACTCGCCAGCGGCAGCCGGCCGGAGAGCTTCGACAAGGATTTCATCCGCTCGTGGGTCTCGGCGCGGTGTGATCCTTACAGCGACCCGATCCCCAAAATACCCGACGAGATCGTCGAACAGGCCTCCAGGGTCTATGCGCAAGCCTATGAGGCGATCACGGGCAGGAAATTCTCTCCTGATGTTTCCGGGGATACCGTGCTCGATCGCATTCGCACGAACCTCGAGCGTTACTTTTAGCGGCCAGGCGAACCTTCACAGGGGGTACAGTCGGCAGAGGCGCGTTGACCTGTCGGCGCCGTGACGATACGGGATCGAGGGCAACCGCTTTCGAAGGATTTTCCCCATGGTGCAGTACGCTGAAGGACGGCCGCTCGGCGATCTGACGCTGCGCACGCTGGCCATGCCTTCGGATGCCAATGCGGCCGGTGACATTTTTGGCGGCTGGGTGATGGCGCAGATGGATCTGGCCTGCGGCATCCGGGCCGCCGAGCGCGCCAAGGGCCGCGTGGTGACGGCGGCGGTCAAAGAGATGTCGTTCGCCAAGCCGATGAAGATCGGCGACACGCTGTGTATCTACACCCATGTCGAGCGCGTCGGCCGCACCTCGATGACGCTCAAGGTCGAAGCCTGGGCGCAGCGCTACCTCTCCGACCTGATGGAAAAGGTCACCCACGCCGATTTCGTCATGGTGGCGCTGGACGGCGAGGGCAAGCCGAAAGCGGTTCCCGCCGAAGGCTGACGGAAGCCGTTTCTCCCAAGATCGGCCATTTGTAACAGCGTCCGTGCGGGAGGCGCTTTTCGCGACATCCAACGGTTGCCTCCAGGCCCGATTGTGCGGGCGTCGGAGGGGAGACAATGCGTCAACATATGCTGAACGGCTGGCTTGTGGCAGCCCTGGTCGCCTTGGTCTGCCTGCTTGGCGTGACCGCCTATGCCGAAGTCAAAGAAGACCTTCCGCGCACCGTCTGCTCGCATGGCAATGTGGGCGTCAGGGAGCCAGCCGCGACATGCGCGATCTGCAGCCCGGCGCCTTGCGAAGTCATGGCGCCAAGAGCCTGAAATGGCCGCCTTTGGTATGCGATTATCGTCGGCAGAGTGGCGCGCGTGTTGGTCGACCTTAGGCACCGCAAGACAAAGTTGATAGGCCTCGTTTAGAGAACCACGAATTCACCTGTCGTCAGGCAATTTCGCTCACCGCGAAACTCCGGATTCCTTGCCATGCAAGGGTTTCAGGCATGCATGCCGTCGAATTTTTCGCGCGCCGCCTTGACGCGCGTGGTGTTCTTGCGCGCCCATTCGCCCAGCGCGCTGACCGGGATCAGCAGCTCGTGACCGAGCTCGGTCAGCTCATAGTCGACACGTGGCGGAATGGTCGGGAACACGGTGCGGGTGACGAAGCCGTCGCGCTCCAGCCCGCGCAAGGTGGTGGTCAGCATCTTCTGTGAAATGCCGCCGACCGCGGCACGCAATTCGTTGAAACGCAGCGGTCCGTCGCCCAGCTTGCCGACCACCAGAACGGTCCATTTGTCGCCGACGCGCTGCAGGATTTCCGAGATGGCGCGGCAGTCCTCGGTGCGGTGCGGGTGCCTCAGTAACAAAAAGGTGCCTCCTTGCTTCTCGAGTTGACAGTATCTCATATAGCGCCGGTATCCAAACGATACCAGCTTTACTTGCAAGGAGAGCCCCCATGTCAAAACCCAAGATCGCCATCATCATCGGTTCGACGCGTGCTGCGCGCTTCGCCGATGTGCCGACCGAATGGATCGCCAAGATCGCCAAGTCACATGCCGACATCAACGTGGAAGTCGTCGACCTGCGCGACTTCCCGCTGCCCTTCTTCGACGAGGTCGCATCCTCCGCCTGGGCACCGTCGCAGAACGAAGTGGCACAGCGCTGGCAGAAGAAGGTCGCCGAATTCGATGGCTTCATCTTCACCGCCGCCGAATACAATCATGGCCCGACGGCCGTGCTGAAGAACGCCATCGACTACGCCGCCAACGAATGGAACAAGAAGCCGGCCGGCTTTGTCGGCTATGGCAGCGTCGGTGGCGCCCGCGCCGTCGAACAGCTGCGCCTTCATGCGGTCGAATTGCAGATGGCGCCGGTCAAGTCGGCCGTCCATATCGCCTGGGGCGATTTCCTCGCCGTCCGCCAGGGCGAGAAGAAGCTCGAAGATCTCGAGCACCTGAACCAGGCCGCCGCGGCGCTGGTCAACGACGTTGCGTGGTGGGCCAAGGTGCTCAAGGCAGCGCGTCAGGCCGATGCCGTCGCCGAGGAAGTCAAGGCGGCCTGACCGCCGGTTCGAATTATCCTCCCAAGGATATGGGGCGGCGCTTGCGCCGCCCTTTTCAATTCCGGTCGCCCCTTTTCAGTTCCGGGAAGTCATGGCGTCGTGTTGTGCTTGTCTTGGCCGGATGATGCAGTCGGCGAGACGGTCCATCTCGTTGAGCTCGTCGGCGTGATGCTGGCCCCATTGGCAGAGCGCCAGCAGGATCGGCTCGAGGCTGAGGCCGAGACCTGTCGCAGAGTATTCGACGCGCGAGGGCACTTCGGCGAAGATTTCGCGGCTGACGAGGCCGTGCTCTTCCATTTCCCGAAGTTGCTGGATCAGCACTTTCTGGGTGATGCCAGGCATCAGCGCCTTCAGCGCCGACAGCCGCCGGGGACCATCGAACAGGTGGTAGAGGATGACCGCCTTCCAGCGCCCCGCAATCACTTTCAGCGCCCGTTCCGCCGGCAGCATCGGCAGCCTTTTGATGGGCATTCTCCTGGGATTGGGCATGGTCACCTCCTGGTCAGCAGGGGACAAATGAGTGTGTAGTCGAGGCTCCGCAGATAGTGGCAAACAGCGGCCGACGCCAGTGCGATCGGAGTTTGCCATGAAAGCCATTCAACTTAGCCGTTTCGGCGGTCCCGACGTGCTGGAGGTGGTCGATCTGCCGGCACCGGTGCCGCAGGCTGGCGAGGTGGTGATCCGGGTGCAAGCCGCCGGGATCAACTTCTTCGAAGTGCTGATGCGGGCGGACCGCTACGCAGTGACGCCGCAACTTCCCATGATCCTGGGCGTGGAGGCGGCGGGCGTCGTCGAGGCCGTCGGAGAAGGCGTGGATGCACAATTGCTGAGGCGCCGCATCGCTGCGCCGCTGTTCATGTCGCAGCGTCCCCACAGCGGCTATGCGGAGCAGGTGACGATGTCAGCCGATCTCGCCGTGCCGCTGCCGGATGCGCTGCCGTTCGAGGATGCGACGGCGCTGATGGTGCAGGGGCTGACGGCTCTTCATTTGCTTCGGCAAAGCCCGCCACGGGCCAAGTCGGTGCTGGTCCCGGCCGCGTCTGGCGGCGTGGGATCGTTGCTTGTCCAACTGGCCAGGCTGAAGGGCGCACGCCAGGTGATCGCGGCCGCCGGCGGCAAGGCGAAATTGCATTTCGCTCTGTCGCTCGGCGCCGATGCCGCGGTCGACTACAGCAAGCCGGATTGGCCAGCCCGGGTGCGCGAGATTGCAGGCGGGGAGGGCAACGACATCATCTACGACACAGTCGGCAGCGCGCTGACGGCTGCGTCGCTGCAGGCTCTGGCGCCTGGCGGCGAACTGGGGTTCGCGG
>NZ_RZRQ01000770.1:0-427 GCF_003997785.1 Mesorhizobium sp. M7D.F.Ca.US.004.01.2.1
CAACTGCACACCCGCGGCGGCAAGCGCCACGGCTACGACTACCTCGTCATCGCCACGGGCTGCGTGCCCGCCCCCGAGCGCATCGAGGGACTGCGCGAAGCGGGCGATCATTTCTACCAGTACGAGCCGGCGCGGCAACTGGCCAGCCGCCTGGCCACGATCGAGCGCGGCCGCGTATTCGTCAGCGTCACCTTTCCCAAGACGCCGAACGTGCCGCACCAGTGCGGCATCGCGCCGAGCGAGACCACGCTGATGCTGGATGACTATCTGCGCCGCCGCGGCGTGCGCGACCGCGTCGAGATCGTCTACACCTACCCGACCACCTCGCAACTGCTGCGCAACTGCCTGTTCCTGCAAAAGCCCACCTGCGAAGTGCTGCCGGCCATCTTCGAACAGCGCGGCATCCGGTTCCAGCGCGGCTTCACGC
>NZ_RZRQ01000771.1:0-427 GCF_003997785.1 Mesorhizobium sp. M7D.F.Ca.US.004.01.2.1
GCGGGCCCTGCACCCAGGGTGAAGGGGTGCCAGTAGTCTTCAAAGTCCTTGAACACGGCCGGCATTTCAATCCGCGTGGAGTCGATGGAAACCAGGCCCGCCTTCTCAGCGAGATCGGTCAATCCATCTTGTGTGCAAAATGGAAAGCGCCTGTCTTCGGTAAGGTCGATGGCGCCGGGGTCAAGCGCAGTCGCAGCGGTCCAGAAGGCCCGCATGAATTCCACCCCGCCGCCAGGGTAATCCCACACATAGACCCCGATCGTCGCGCCGGGGCGGGCCACCCGCCTCATCTCGGCGAGCGCCTTTTGCTTGTCGGCGATGAAGTTGAGAACGAGCGCCGACACGACCATGTCCTTGCTGCCCGATTCGACAGACAACGCCTGCGCATCGCCTGCGAGAAACTCGACGCGTTCGTCCGGCACGTTTG
>NZ_RZRQ01000772.1:0-426 GCF_003997785.1 Mesorhizobium sp. M7D.F.Ca.US.004.01.2.1
ATCTCTATAGCAACGTCAAGGAGAAGCGCGAGGTGTTGCAGATGTGGTCAAATCACATCGAATGGCTGATCAAGCAGGCTGCGGATGACGCTCTGGCGGCGTAGCTGCTGGCATGGGCGGAAGATGCGGCGCAACAATCGTCAGAGCCTCATCGAATTGGAGATCATGCTTGACCAGCAAATGCGCGGCCAATGCTTCGATGGCTGACCAGTGATCGAGTACTAGCCGGGCCGTGCGATCTTCGATCCGCCTCCAATCGGGGCGGCGCGGCATCAGGAACCGCAACTCACCATAGATTCGCTTGGCATCCGCGTAGTCGCTGCTCCCCTCATTCCCATCGGACGCATTCATCGCCATATCGCGCGGGTCCAGATAGCCTTCGAATGCGGATTCTGCAAAAGGACCTGCCAGACACGCAACTATCTC
>NZ_RZRQ01000773.1:0-425 GCF_003997785.1 Mesorhizobium sp. M7D.F.Ca.US.004.01.2.1
CCGTGGAGCGACCAATGACGCGGGCCGCGGCTGACGGTTAGCCGACCAGCCTTTCGCCGGATGCCAGTGACAACATCCGAGCATGAACTTAACTATTCGAAACGGCTAATGTTCCGTTCGAGCCAGCGGATCATCGCTGCGCTTGAATGTCGGTTTCCAGTCGCGGTTGCTCTTCGCCTGGATCCCTTCGTAGTCAGGAACTACGGTGAAAAACACCGACCGGCGGTCGCGAGGTTCGAATCCCATCGCGCTCACCATTGCTCACTCATTCGCAAACACCAGCGAGACATTGCCGCCGGCGTGGCGCTCGAGCCGGCCGGCGAGGTCGAGTTCCAGCAGCACCATGAAGACCTGGGCCGGGTGCAGGCGGGTGTGGCGGGTGATCTCCTCGGCCGCCACGGGGGTCGGGGCGAGCGGCTCTATAA
>NZ_RZRQ01000774.1:0-423 GCF_003997785.1 Mesorhizobium sp. M7D.F.Ca.US.004.01.2.1
AAACCTCGGCGTGGCTGCGGGTGACAGCGCAAGCCGCCGCCGCGCGCGAAGTCGCCGCTGCCGCCAAGAATGGGGCGGCGAACACCGGGGCGTCGGCATGATCGGCCGCCAGCGCGACGAGAACCCGGCCGGCATCGATCTGCCGCTCGACCCCCTGCCCGGCCACACCTCGCGCGGCCGGCTGGAGCGCGTCCTGCGCCGCGGCGAGTTCGCGGTGACGACCGAGCTCAATCCGCCCGACAGCGCCGATCCGGAAGACGTCTATAACAGGGCGAAAATCTTCGACGGCTGGGTCGATGCCATCAACGCTGTCGACGCATCCGGCGCCAACTGCCACATGTCGTCGGTCGGCATTTGCGCGCTGCTGACCCGCATGGGCTATGCGCCGATCATGCAGATCGCCTGCCGCGACAAGAACCGTAT
>NZ_RZRQ01000775.1:0-418 GCF_003997785.1 Mesorhizobium sp. M7D.F.Ca.US.004.01.2.1
CCACTCGCGCCCCCCCCCGAGACAGCCGGTTCGTCCTATTGCGCTGCCTGGCGGCGCTCCGAGATCACACGGATAAGGTCGGTTGATGCATCCATAATGTGTGCATCGAGCGCGGCCACTGCCCGCCGCACATCCCTGGCGCGGCACAAATTTACAATATTGCGATGTTCTTCTTGCGCCTTCTGCCAACCCGAAGTCAGCGTGATCTGCATGCGCAAATAGCGGTCAATATTTTTATGAATACGATGAAGCATCGCCATCGTTTGACTGTATTTCGCCGGCGCGTAAAGCGTTTCGTGAAAACGCCAGTTCAATTCGCCCCAATGCGCCACCTCACCTGTAAGCATCTCATTGGCAAAGACTTCTGCTTTGTCAAGATCACTATCCGTCATAGTCGGGATTGCGAGAGACAAAAGCC
>NZ_RZRQ01000776.1:0-415 GCF_003997785.1 Mesorhizobium sp. M7D.F.Ca.US.004.01.2.1
GCTGGGCGCGCCGATGGAAAACAGCAGCGATCCGCCGACCGGATGGCCGTCGGCGGAAATGACGCGCCAGCTCAGCACATGCGTACCGGACGCAAGCTTCTGCGGATTGTCGATCTCGACCGTCTGGTCGCTGAGGCGGAAGGCGGTCAACGGGACCGGCGTTCCGTCGGGCGTCACCAGGGTCAGCACCAGCGGCGAGACCGGTTCGCTGAAGGTCAGCGAGAATTGTGCCGGCCCCTGTTCCAGCACCGCGCCGTCGGCCGGATCGGTCTTGATCAGCGCGGCATGGGCAAAGGCCTGATCTGGCCCGGCCATGACGGCAAGAAGCACGATCAAGGCCAACAGGCCGACGACAAGCCGGCCAGCGCGTTGGCCGGCCATGGAAGCCGTTTGCAGGAAGGACGTCGTGCTCATG
>NZ_RZRQ01000777.1:0-415 GCF_003997785.1 Mesorhizobium sp. M7D.F.Ca.US.004.01.2.1
AGGATAGGGTGAGCGGCCTACTGGATGGCCGTCCAAGCAGTAAGCCTGGTGTGTAGGCAAATCCGCACACCATAAGGGCAAGCTGTGATGGCGAGGGAAATTTTAGTACCGAAGTCCCTGATTTCACACTGCCAAGAAAAGCGTCTAGCGAGGAACAAGGTGCCCGTACCGCAAACCGACACAGGTAGGCGAGGAGAGAATCCTAAGGTGCGCGGGATAACTCTTGCTAAGGAACTCGGCAAAATGGCCCCGTAGCTTCGGGAGAAGGGGCGCCCCGGTAGGGTTTATAGCCCGAGGGGGCCGCAGTGAAAAGGCCCAAGCGACTGTTTAGCAAAAACACAGGTCTCTGCGAAGCCGCAAGGCGAAGTATAGGGGCTGACGCCTGCCCGGTGCTGGAAGGTTAAGGGGATGGGTT
>NZ_RZRQ01000077.1:0-21360 GCF_003997785.1 Mesorhizobium sp. M7D.F.Ca.US.004.01.2.1
GACAGAGGAAGCAGAGCGCGATGTTGATGCCGTTCAGCACCAGTTGCAGCATCAGCCCGAGCCCGCCCTCGCCGCGCCCCAGCACATAGCCAAGGATGGCGTAGTTGATCAGCGAAAAGGGTGCAGCGAGCAGCCTGATCCTGATGTAGACGCCCATCGCCTCGCTGACGCGCGGTTCGGCGCCCATGAATTTTTGCCCGGCGATGGCGACCAGGGGCGCAAGGGCCGCAAGCACGATGCCGGCGACGACAGCGATCAGCACGGCGCGCCAGAACACCGCCTGTTCCTCCAGGGCATCGGCGCGCCCGAAAGCCTGGGCAACGAGCCCGGTGGTGCCCGAGCGCAGGAAATTGAAGGTGGTGAAGACGACGTCGAATATCAGTGCGCCGGCCGCCAGGCCACCGAGCAGGGCGGCATCGCCGAACTGACCGACGACAGCCGTGTCGACCAGGCCGAGCATCGGCGTCGTCAGATAGGCAAGCGTCATCGGCACGGCGATGGCGAGCACTGAACGGTTGGTGACGACAAAAGATCTGGCGTCGGCTGGGATTGCACCCTTGTCCAAAGGATTGCTGCCTTGCTGTTTGAGCTTGATCGAACAGCCGATGTGCCCCATTTTCCGGCCACCGCGCAATCACTCTTCCCGTGACGGCCAACCGAAATCCCCGGTCTGGCGCGAGCCCGCCGGATCCAGTTCATGCCCCTGCAGATCGTTCATCACCCCGACTACGACGCCGGCTTCGCCGTCAACCATCGCTTTCCGATGAGCAAATATCCGTTGCTGATGGACGCCTTGTGCGCTCGCGGACTGGCCGGACCCGACGCGCTCAACACCACGGAACCCGCGCCGGCGTCATGGCTGAGACTTGCCCATGCACCGGACTATGTCGACCAGGTCATCAGCTGCTGCGTGCCCGAAAAGATCGAACGCGAGATCGGTTTTCCGATCGGGCTCCGCGTCTCGCTGCGCGCGCAGCTTGCCACCGGCGGCACGGTGCTGGCGGCGCGGCTCGCCTTGCGCCACGGCATTGCCTGCAACACCGCCGGCGGCAGCCACCATGCGCGGCGCGCACAAGGTGCGGGCTTCTGCACCTTCAACGATGTCGCCGTCGCTGCGCTGGTCCTGCTTGCCGAAGGCGCGGCACAAAACATCCTGATCGTCGACCTCGACGTGCATCAGGGCGACGGCACGGCGGATATACTCGCTGATGATCCGCGCGTGTTCACCTTTTCCATGCATGGTGACCGCAACTACCCCGTGCGCAAGATCGCCTCCGACCTCGATGTCGCGTTGCCCGATGGCACGGGTGACGCCGCTTACATGGAGAGGCTTGCCGCCATCCTGCCGGAACTGTCCGCCCAAGCCCACTGGGACATCGTGTTCTACAATGCCGGCGTCGACGTCCATGTCGAGGACCGGCTTGGCAGGCTGTCGCTATCGGATGACGGCCTGCAGGCCCGCGACGACATGGTGATCAGCCACTTTCGCACGCTCGGCATTCCGGTATGCGGCGTCATCGGCGGTGGCTATTCCACGGACGTGCCCGCGCTTGCCACGCGCCACGCGATCCTGTTCGAGGTGGCCTCGACCTACGCCCGATAGTCCTTTTTGAGCATGATCTTGTCCGAAAACCGGTTCCCACTTTTCGGGATCATGCTCTACTTCCGGTAGTTGGCGAGCCTGAGCAGGATGAAGGCCGGAACTACGATGGCCGCGCCCAGCAGGATATAGCCAAGGAAACGGTCGATGGCGTGGAAGCCCAGATTCCACAGGTCGATGAAGAACTTCTGGATGCCGTAGAGCACGTCCATCGGCGACCAGCCGAAGGCATTCATGACCAGGCCGACGAGGAAAGACACGACCAGCAGTTTTAGGATCACCTTGAGCGGCGAGTCGCCTAGAAAGCGCGTCAGTGCGGACAAGGCCCGTCTCCAGATTGAGGTACCCAGACTCGAGGGCGTCGGCCCAGACATACGCACTTGGCTTGCCGGCTTCAAGCCGACAGTTTTACGGGATGCCGAAGAACCTCGAGCGAGGCATTGCATGGCAAGGTTGCGCTACCGAACGGACCGAACCCGTGTCAATTTGTTAAATATGCGTAAATGGAATTACCTTAATTTATTGAAAATAAAGCGAAAAATCTTCATTTTTCGATTCCCCGCAATGTGCGTGCAATTTTCGCCTGCGAGACAGTCGGCGTCTTTCAGGTGATCGGCCGCGCGGGCGCTCTGCCCCCCTACTACAGCTGGCGAAAGCCAGTCCCAGGACCGCGCAGCCATCCCTGAAAGACACCAAATCGGAGCTCGATCGCCCCAACGGTCGAGGTCCTCGGGAATTAACCTGCGTATCGATTGCCGGATGCGCGCGTGTGTTGGAGTAATGCAGTGTTCTCTCAAGCAAAGATCATCCTGACGGCAAGTGCCCTTGCCATGTGCCTCCTCGGGCCGGCGATGGCCGCCGACCTTCTACCCGCCTACAATGATCCCCCTGCTTTCCAGTGGAGCGGCGCCTATGTCGGCGTGCATGGCGGCACGGCGTTCACCGGGATGCCGAACCCGTTTGCCGGCCGGAACGGCCTCAGCGGCGGCGTTCAAGCCGGCTACAACCAGCAGATGGGTCCAGCGGTTCTCGGTGCCGAGATCGAGGGCTCCTATCTGGGTGGCGCCGAGCACGACGTCGAGGGCGGCAAGATCAAAGAAAAATGGCGCGGTGCCGCCAAAGCCAAGGCCGGTTTGAGTTTCGACCAGACGCTACTCTTTGGAACCGGCGGCGGCGCCCTGACAAAATTCGACAAGGGCGACAATGTGAGCAGTATCGACGGCTGGAAACTTGGCTATCTGGTCGGCGCCGGCATCGAGCAGGGTTTTGCCGGCGGCCTCTCGGCCAAGGTCGAATATGACTATGTCCGCACCCCTGGCGTCGAAACGACGTCGGCCTTCGGTAAATCCAA
Source organism: Mesorhizobium sp. M7D.F.Ca.US.004.01.2.1 (assembly GCF_003997785.1). Lineage (NCBI taxonomy): Bacteria > Pseudomonadati > Pseudomonadota > Alphaproteobacteria > Hyphomicrobiales > Phyllobacteriaceae > Mesorhizobium > Mesorhizobium sp. M7D.F.Ca.US.004.01.2.1. Next base: position 2,952 of record NZ_RZRQ01000077.1, read on the forward strand.
GGCGACGATCGGCAGCCATGAACTGAAGGCCGGCATCAACTATCGATTCTAGGGCAGGCCGCGGGTTCAGTTGAACCCGTCTTGTATTCTGTTCGAACAGACCTCGCGCGGTGCCCAGACGCAATGGGTGCCGCGCAATTGCTTGCCCCATCCGCACCGGCATCGACGCGCATCGGCAGACCGCGCCTGTGCCGGGTCCTGCGTAATGTCGATGCAATCTTCACACCCTAGGTGCCGCGGATGACCTTGATGATGGGAATCAGATATGTCCAAACGCCGCGCAAACCATCTTGTGTGGATCTCGAAGGCGTTCTTCGTCGCAATCGTGCTGGCGCTGACGGGATGCGCCTCCGACATCATGAAGAACTACATCGGGCAACCGGTAGAATCGGTCATTCTGGACTACGGTCCGCCAACCGCCGTCGTTGACCTCGGGCAAGGCGAGCGAGCCTATCAGTGGCGCAAGATCTCCACCAATGCGGTTTCCGGGACCTCCAGCGGCGAGGTTCGCCACACGAAACACGGAACCGTCTACGAAGAGACCGAAACGCCTGGCTATATCGAGCGCCAGGAATGCTTCTATACGTTCTACGCCCGCGCCTCGGGCGGCCGATGGTTCATCACCAATTTTCGTCAACCGAAGCTGGAATGCGAATGAATTGCCACAGCCTGCCGGCTGCCCGTGACGGAGCGTGCGCATGCGCATCCTGCTGATCGAGGACGAACCGGAAATGGCCTCGGTGCTGAAGACGGCGCTCGAGCGCCAGGACATCATCGTCGACCATGCCGCGACACTGGCCGATGCCGAAGCCGTGGCGCGGCTCGGCCATCATGACGCCGTGGTGCTGGACCGCCGCCTGCCGGATGGCGATGGTCTCAGCCTGATCCCGCGCCTGCGGGCCTTGCATCTGGACGTGCCGGTGATCGCGCTGACGGCGCTCAGCGGTCTCGACGACAGGGTGGCCGGGCTCGATGCCGGCGCCGACGACTACATGGTCAAGCCATTCGCCACGGTGGAACTGGTTGCCAGGCTCAATGCCTTGCACAGGCGTTCGTTCACCTCACGCGCCAACCAGACGATGGTCGGCCGCCTTACCTATGATTTCCGCCATCGCGAGGCGCTTGTCGAGGACCAGGCACTGGAGTTGCCGCGGCGTGAACGGCTGGTGCTCGAAACGCTGATCCGCAGGCCAGGCCGGACCATCATGCGCGGCGCCCTGGAAGAAGCCGTCTACGCCCTCGATGACGAGATCGGCTCCAATGCGCTGGATGCGCACATTTCGCGGCTGCGTCGCAAGCTTGACGATGTCGCTGCCGGCATCGAGATCAGGGCGATCCGCAATCTCGGTTATCTCCTGCGGGCGGCTTCGTGAAAAAGCCGCGCACGCGCTCGCTGCAATGGGTGCTGGTGCGGCGGCTGATCCTGCTGCAGGCGGCGACGCTTCTTATCTTCATCGTGCTGTCCGCGGCCGCGCTATGGATCGCCGATCCGCGGCTTCTTGTCGACAACGAGGCTGCCGTTGCAGCCATCAAGAATGCCGTCGATCGTGACGGCAACGGCAAATTGATCGTCCATGAGACCGACGAGTTGCGTTCGTTTCGTGAGGGCTTCCCGAACGTCTGGTACATTATCCGCGACGGCAGCGGCCAGAGCGTCCGCTTCGGCGCCATACCCGACGTCTACGCCAGGAATTTTGGCGATCTGCTGGGCGCGGCCGATCACGCCACCATCGGGTTTTCGGAGGATGACCCGCGGCCGGAGGCCTATCTCGAAAGGGTTTCGACCAAGGCGGGCACGGTTCAGATCATCGCCGCGACACGATCCTTGCGCGACAAAACAGAAGGCCTCGAAGTCACCATTTCGGCCACCGTCGATGTCGCCAAGAACCCGGACGGCAGCAGGAACTGGGAGAAGGCACTTCCCGCTCTCACGGCCATCATCATCATCCTTTTGTTGCCGATTGTCCTCGTCATGGGAACCACGACCCTGGTGACCACGCCTGCCGTCGTGCGCAGATCTTTTGCCGGCCTCGTCGACACCGTCCAGCAGGCCGCGCGTATCGACATCGGCACCCGTGCGATGCAACTCCCGGTCAAGAATGTGCCGCAGGAGATCGAGCCGCTGGTGCATGCCTTCAACCAGACACTGGCGCGCCTGGCCCAAGGCTATGACCGGCACAATCGCTTCCTCACCGACGCGGCCCATGAACTGCGCACGCCGATCGCCATCTTGCGCACGCGCGCCGAATTGCTGAAGCAGGAACCGCAAAGCGTGCGCCTGCTGCATGATATCGAGCGCCTGTCGCATCTTGCGCAGCAGCTGCTCGACCACCAGTTGCTTGACCGCCCGGCAGACCAGCGCCAGATCATCGATCTCTGCGACCTTGTCAGCCGGGTCGCCGCCGACTTCGCCCCGCTCGCCATCGAAACAGGCTACGATCTCGCCTTCGAGCCGCCCGCCGGCAAGGTCCATGTCGAGGTCAACGTCCTGCAGATCGAGCGCGCGCTGGCAAATCTCGTGCGCAATGCCATCGACCATGGCGGCGGCTCCGGCACGATCACCATTGCCATCGACGAGACCGGTGGCGTCGAAGTCCGCGACGAAGGCCCGGGCATTCCAGCGGATGAGCGCGAGAATGTCTTCGAACCCTTCTACCGCTTGCAGCCGCAATCGCGCGGGGCAGGTCTGGGATTGAACCTTGCCCGGCAGATCGCGCTGCTGCATGACGGCACCATTCGGATATTGGCGGGGTCCTGGCAAGGCGCCCGCATCCGCATGGCCCTGCCGGTTCATCCCGTGACCGCTGGCAGCGGAAAAGGCGGCCGGCCGATGGCCGCAGCTGATCCCGCTGGCTTATCTGTTTTCTAACCAATTCCCGGTATTTCCAATCGAATAGCGGGAGCAAGGCTTTTGGTGGAGACGGAGAAAAACACCGCGCGACGCGCCGTCATGCTGTCGGTGGTCGTCCCATGCTACAATGAGCTGGATGGCCTGGCCGAACTGCATCGGCGGGTGACGGCCGCATGCGTCGAACAAGGCCCTTCCTATGAGATCGTCCTTGTTATCGACGGCGCGACCGACGGGACGCGCGAGGCCATTTTCCAGCTGGCCGAAAAGGACGACCATGTCGTCGCCATCGATCTTGCCCGCAACTATGGCCACCAGATCGCGTTGAGCGCGGGGCTCGAATTCTGTCGCGGCCAGCGCATTCTCATTCTCGATGCCGACCTGCAGGATCCGCCTGAGCTGCTCGGCGCGATGATGACGAAGATGAACGAAGGCTTCGATGTCGTTTACGGCCAGAGGCTGACGCGCGACGGCGAAAGCTGGTTCAAGCTCGCTTCCGCCTCGATGTTCTACCGCTTGCTGCGCCGGATGGTCGACGTCGATATAGCCCCGAATACCGGCGATTTCCGGCTGATGAGCCGCCGCGCGCTCGACCATCTGAACGCGATGCCCGAACGCTACAGGTTCATTCGCGGTATGGTGAGCTGGATCGGGCTGAAGCAGACGGCTCTCCCCTATGAACGGCACCGTCGCTTTGCCGGCACCACCCACTATCCGCTGAAGAAAATGGTTCTGCTGGCGATCGACGCGATGACCAGCTTCTCGATCGTGCCTCTGCGGTTCGCCTCGTTGCTCGGAATGATGTTCGGACTTCTGGGGTTGGTCGTGCTCGCCTACACCCTGTTCGAATGGTCGGTCGGAAACGTCTTGCCCGGCTGGACCAGCCTTGCCGCGATCGTGCTGATCCTCGGCAGCGTCCAGCTGATGGTGCTTGGCATCTTCGGCGAGTATCTCGGGCGCATGTACATGGAGACGAAGCGGCGGCCGCTCTACTTCGTCAACGAGATCGTTTCGAGCAACCTGGCAGCCAGAGACAAGGATCTGCCGGTCCATCGTTTGCAGAAGATCGCAAAGAGAGCCGCACGTGCTTGAGGCCGAGTTCGACCAGTTTGCGCGGGAATACCACGAGCAGCATGCCGCGAGCATAAGGCTGAGTGGCGAAACGCCGGACTTCTTCGCCAGGTACAAGATCGACGACGTCGCCACGACACTGCGGCGGGCCGGTGTGAAACCACGGCGGATACTCGACTTCGGCGCCGGCGTCGGCAATTCGCTCGGCCATATGCGCAGCGCGTTTCCCGACGCCGAGATCACCTTGCTTGATCCTTCGCGGGAATCGCTCGACATCGCCAGCAACCGCTTTCCCGGCCAGGCCGCCTTCACGCATTTCGACGGCAAGACGATTCCTTTTGCCGCTGGCAGCTTCGACCTGGCCTTCGCGGCTTGCGTCTTCCACCACATTCCCGAGGACCTGCAGGTCGGGCTGCTGGCGGAGATCGGCAGGGTGCTGGCCGATGGCGGCAGCTTCTTTCTTTTCGAACACAATCCGTGGAACCCGTTGACCACGCATGCGGTGAGAAACTGCGCCTTCGACGAAAACGCGGTTTTGATAAATTCCCGCGAGATGCGCAGGCGTATGGCCGAGGCGGGCCTTGCCAACACCCGGATCATCTACCGGATTTTCTTTCCTCGGCTGCTTGCAAGGCTGAGGCCGTTCGAGCGTTTCCTCACCAAGATTCCTGTCGGAGCCCAATATTTTGCGCATGCGGTCAAGCCTGCCGTTTGACTTTCCCAGGATGCTGCGATCTGGCGCCGTCGGTCTGTTGAACACGGCGTCGGGGTACGCGGTCATTCTGGCCGGGCTTGCGCTCGGCCTTAACGACATCCTCGCCAACGCCACGGTTTATGTCACCGACCTTGTCCTCAGCTTCTTCCGCAACCGCCAATGGACCTTCACACGGGCCGATAGCTTCCGGTCAGGAACCCTGTTTCGATATGGGGATGGGGGGATCTTCTTGGTCGCCTACAGCGTCAATCTGGCGGTTGCGATCGCCACTCGCTCAGCAGGCATCACCGAAAGCTCCCTGGTTCACCTGGAAACGATCTGCGTCTATTCGGTCGTTTTCTGTCTCGGTTCGGCTCACTTGGTGTTTGTCGGACGTGAAAGTCGCGCAGACGACAAAGCAGACGAGAACCTTCGGGTGACCGACGAGCTTTGGCGGGCGCCGAGCAGTCGAATTCCATGAACCAAACTCTCATCGCAAACAATCAGAGGCGGCGCATTATGGACAACGCCCGGGCCGGTGTGGAAGCCGCAACGCACGACGAGCGGACCCGCGCGATATTCTGCCTGTTCACTGCTTGGGCGATGGCGGCGATACTGACTGCAAAAGCCGGTTCCACCCTGCAGGATCCCGACAGCTGGTGGCAAGTGAAGGTCGGGCTGGATTTCCTGGCAAACCGGACATTTCCGACGGTCGACCCTTATTCCTACACGTTTGCCGGCCAGCCATGGATTGCCAAAGAATGGCTGGGGCAGGTCGTGCTGGCCCTTGCCTACAAGACAGGAGGCTGGAACGGGGTGGTCACCGTTATCATCGCCTCGATTTCCCTGACGGTTTTCCTGATGGGGTGGTTTCTCAGCGCCTGGCTGAAGCCGATCCTGGCCACTATACTGGCCTTCGCCGCGGTGTTCCTGATCATGTCAATCTTCACGGCGCGTCCGCATGTCTTGACCTTCCCGATCATCGTCATCTGGACGGAGATGCTCTTTCGTGCAGCAAGGGAAGAACGGGCGCCGCCCTGGTGGCTGCTCGTGCTGGTCGTTTTGTGGGCGAACCTGCACGCCACCTTCACGCTGAGCTTCATCATCGCGGGTTTCGCCGGTCTCGATCTGCTGGCGCGCACAGGCCTGTCGAAACCAGCCCTCCTGGCGAAATGGATCGCATTCGGTCTGCTTTGCCCGCTGGTCAGCCTGATCCACCCCTATGGCGTCCAGGCCATCCTGGCGACGCTCGGCGTGGCTTACGGCAATGAGGCTGTGCCGCTGATCATGGAATGGAACGCATTCAATCAACCGGAGAACTCCATCCAGGAACTGGCGATGCTGCTGGGACTTTTCGGGCTTCTGGTAGCACCGTTGCGAATTGGCTGGGCAAAGGCTCTGTTCGTCGTCTTCACCTTGCATGTCTATCTCGCCCATGTGCGTTTCGTGTATCTGTTCTTCCTGCTGGTTCCCTTGGTGATCGCAGTCGAGGTGGCGCAGCAATACCCCTCGCTTTCAGCCACCGCATGGCTGGCGCAAAAGCGCGACGGACTGGAAAAATTCTTCGCCAGGCGATTCTACGCAATCTGCGGCGCGGCCGCCGTCTTGACGGTCAGTGGGGTAGCCGTGCTCGACAGTATTCATCAGGTCGCGCCGAGCCCGAAGACGTCGGCCAGCGGGGCGCTGGCCTTCGCTGAAAGCCATCATCTGTCCGGCAATGTGATGAATTCCTACAATTTCGGCGGGACGCTGATCTTTCACGGGATCAAGACCTATATCGACGGACGGACGGACCAGCTGTTCCTGGGCGGTTTCACAAAGGCCGATGACGACATGGGCCACACCGGCGGCAAGCCGCTCCTCGAAGCCCAGCTGAAGAAATACGCAATAGGCTGGGCGCTGCTGTCGGCTGATGACGCCCGCATCCCCTTCTTCGACCAGCTGGGCTGGAAGCGAGCCTATGCGGACGATTACGCGGTAATCTACCTGCCCGGCGCCTGATCCTGTTTGGCGCCGGCGCAAGGGCTGCTTTGCGATTGCCCGAAGCCGGGCCGTCATGGTAACGAGGGCACACGCGGGTATGATGTAATGGTAGCTTGTCAGCTTCCCAAGCTGAACGCGAGGGTTCGATTCCCTCTACCCGCTCCAGCTTAAGGCGCCAGAAACAATTTCAGCGCCTGCCTGTTCGTCGAACACCTCGCGCGAGCGCCACCGTTGCGAGGGCGTTTGCCACTGCGTCATCCAATGAAACGAAATCGCCGGTCAGTACCCGCAATTCTTCCACGCTTTCAGCCATGGACACGAAATTCCCGACCGATCGATCATGCTTGCAGGCCTCGACCACGTAAAGCAGATCGATCATTTCGAAGCTGCGCATGTTCAGCCTCCTGAAGAAATCGTCCCTTGCAAGATCATGAACGCATCGGCAGGAAATAATGTTCCCGGCTCGCTTTCGCTAGCCTCGGCCTGGCGGCTCTTTCATGTGCTTTTGCGCGCCCGATCGAACTCGACGCCAGACAGCCCTACCCAACCAGCCATCATCCCACCTCCCGCAGAATGAAGTCGTGCAGCATCTTGGCGGCCGGCGACAGCACGCGATTGCGGACCGTGATCAGGCTGTAGGGCCTGACCTCGATGTCGAATTCGGTCTGGACGACATCGATGGCGCCGGCCAGCCCGTCGGGGTTCTGGATAAATTTCGCCACCTGGACCGAGACCGGCGCAATGGCATCGGACTGCGCAACCATGACCAGGGTCAGGAGCAGTGAGCTGGTGTTGAGGATGCGGTCCGGCAGAGCGATGTTGCGGTTCAGGAAATTGCTTTCCATCGCCTGGCGCAAGGGCGAGCCGCCCGACTGGAAGACCCAGTCATAGGCGGCGGTCTCTTCCAACCGCACCGCCTCGCCCTTGGTGAGCGGATGGCCCCGGCGCACGATCAGGCACGCCTTCTCGACGCCGATGACGCGCGACTCGAACAGCCGCGGATTGAGGTCGTCGGGGATGCGCGCGATGATGAAATCATGGCGCGTGGCGATCAGCTCGCGCGCCAGCACGTTGGAGGTCTCGACCTGCATGGTGATCTCGATGCGCGGATAGATGCGGCGGATTTCGCGAATTGCCGGCACCGCCAGCTCGATTGCAGGCGCCGTCACGGCACCGAGGAACACCGAACCACCCTTGCCCGCCTTGAGCTCGGATATCTCGCGATCGACCTCGCGCATCTCCAGCAGGATCGAGCGCGCGCGCCTGGCCAAAGCCTTGCCGTAGGGCGTCAAGGTGATGCCGCGCGGCAGTCTCTCGCACAGCTTGACCTCCAGCACCGCCTCCATCTCGCTGATCATGCGCGAGGCCGCCGGCTGCGAAATGTTCATCACCTGGGCTGCCGCGCTGACCCGGCCATGGTCGTCGAGCGCGACGATCATGCGCATGTGACGCAGACTGAGACCGCTGCGCAGCAAGGTTTCGCCATCGCCCGGCATCTCTCTGTAACTATTTGAAACTGCAGTCGGATTCCCTAGCGCAGCCATCGCTTTCCCCTCTCTTCTGCTCGCGGACGGTCGGTATTGGGATCAGCCCGTCACGTCGCAGTACATATACCAACCATGATATAGCAACCATCAAAGATCGCATTTGACAGTTATGGCAAAGAGCCACACCCTTCGCGCGTTCCGAGACGCGACGGTCGCTGACGAGAAAAATCGTATCGATTGAAATCAGCGCCTCGGGGCCATGGGAGGATACCGGAGATCGATATGACGGCAGCAGTGCCTTGGCGCTTCTGCACGATTGCGCGGCCCGCGACCCCCGGGGTGCCGCGTCCATCAACCAGGGAGAGTTAAAGTGAAAATCATCAAGACACTGGCCGCCGTCGCGGCCCTTGGCGTTGCTGCCATGACCTACTCGGCGCACGCAGCCGATAAGGGTCTTGTCGGCGTGCTGATGCCGACCAAGACCTCGCAGCGCTGGATCAACGACGGCGACGCCGTCAAGTCCCAGCTCGAGGCTCTCGGCTACACCGTCGACCTGCAATACGCGCAGGACGACATCCCCAACCAGCTCAGCCAGCTGGAAAATGAAATCACCAAGGGCCCGAAGGCGCTGATCATCGCCTCGATCGATGGCACCACCCTGTCGGATGCGCTGCAGAAGGCCGCTGACGCCGGTGTCGTCGTCGTCGCCTATGACCGCCTGATCAAGAAGACCGCCAATGTCGACTACTATACCACCTTCGACAATTTCGGCGTCGGCGTTATCCAGGCCAATTCGCTGCTCAAGGGTCTCGGCTATCCGGAGAAGAAGGGTCCGTTCAACATCGAGCTGTTCGGCGGCTCGCCGGACGACAACAATGCCTTCTTTTTCTACAATGGCGCCATCTCGGTGCTGCAGCCGCTGATCGACAGCAAGGTGCTCGTCGTGAAGTCCGGCCAGACCGGCATGGACAAGGTCGGCACGCTGCGCTGGCTCGCGGCAACCGCCCAGGCACGCATGGACAATCTGCTGTCGGCCAACTATTCGGACGGCAGCCGCGTCGATGGCGTTCTGTCGCCATATGACGGTCTGTCGCGCGGTATCACCGCCTCGCTGCGCGCCGTCGGTTACGGCACGGCCGCTCAGCCGTGGCCGGTCGTCACCGGCCAGGACGCCGAGACCGCTTCGGTCAAGCTGATCATCTCGGGCGAGCAGTACTCGACCGTGTTCAAGGACACCCGCGAACTGGCCAAGGCCACTGTCGGCCTGGTCGACAAGGTGCTGTCGGGCGGCAAGCCGGATGGCCTCGACACCAAGACCTACAACAACGACGTCAAGGTTGTCCCCTCGATCCTCTTGACGCCGCATGAGGTCGACAAGTCGAACTACCAGGCACTGGTCGTCGACTCCGGCTACATCAAGGCCGAAGACCTGAAGTAATCGCATTGCAAAAGCCTGGGGTCCCGCGTACAGCGGGGCCCCTTTTTGCTAGCGCGGCGAATCCAAAATTCGCATACTAGCCCACCGGCATTGTCCGGAATTGGGAGGAGCAGTATCCCTTATGGCTTCGACGATTTTGGAGATGCGCGACATCACCAAGACGTTCCCCGGCGTGAAGGCGCTGTCGAACGTCAACCTCAGCGTCGAGGAAGGCGAGATTCATGCCGTGGTCGGCGAGAACGGCGCCGGCAAGTCGACGCTGATGAAGGTGCTGTCGGGCGTCTATCCCACAGGCACTTATGACGGCCAGATCATCTTTCAGGGCCAGGAATGTCACTTCAAAGGCATCCATGACAGCGAACACAAGGGCATCGTCATCATCCACCAGGAGCTTGCCCTGGTGCCGATGCTGTCGATCGCCGAAAACATTTTCCTCGGCAACGAGCACGCCAGATACGGCGTCATCGACTGGAATGCCAACGAAGCGCGCACCAGCGCCCTGTTGAAGAAGGTGGGCCTCAAGGAGGACCCCAAGACGCTGATCACCAATATCGGCGTCGGCAAGCAGCAACTGGTCGAGATCGCCAAGGCGCTGAGCAAGGAAGTCAAGCTGCTGATCCTCGACGAGCCAACGGCGTCGCTCAGCGAAAAGGACAGCCAGGCGCTGCTCGACCTGCTGCTCGAATTCAAGCGGCAAGGCATGACCTCGATCCTGATCTCGCACAAGCTCAACGAGGTGAACCGGGTCGCCGACAAGGTCACCGTCATCCGTGACGGGCGCACCATCGAGACACTGGCCAAGAAGGACATCTCGGAAGACCGCATCATCACTTCGATGGTCGGTCGTTCGCTCGACGACCGCTATCCGCCGCGCGAGCCCGATATCGGCGAGGTCGTGTTCGAAGTAAGGAACTGGTCGGTTTATCATCCGCTCCATGCCGACCGGCAAGTGATCAAGGGCATCGACATCAATGTGCGCAAGGGCGAGGTTGTGGGCATTGCCGGGCTGATGGGCGCCGGCCGCACCGAATTCGCCATGAGCATCTTCGGCCGCTCCTATGGCCGCCGCATCACCGGCGAGGTGCTGCTCAAGGGCAAGCCGATCGATGTCTCCTCGGTGAGCAGGGCGGTCGAACACGGAATCGCCTACGTCACCGAGGATCGCAAGACCTACGGCCTCAACCTCATCGACCATATCAAGCACAACATCACTCTGGCCAACCTCGGCGGCGTCTCGCGCCACAGCGTGATCGACGACATGCGCGAGCTCGCCGTTGCCAACGACTATCGCAAGAAGACCAATATCCGCGCTTCGAGCGTCTATCAGATGACCGGCAATCTTTCCGGCGGCAACCAGCAGAAGGTGGTGCTGTCGAAATGGCTGTTCGCCGACCCGGAAGTGCTGATCCTTGACGAGCCGACGCGCGGCATCGATGTCGGCGCCAAGTACGAAATCTACACGATCATCGCCCGCCTCGCCGCCGAAGGTAAGGCGATCGTGGTCATTTCGTCGGAAATGCCAGAACTGCTCGGCATCACCGACCGCATCTACGTCATGAACGAAGGGCGCATGGTGGGCGAAATGCCCGCGGCGGAAGCAAGCCAGGAAAAAATAATGCGCGCCATCGTTCGGGGAGAAGGAAAAGCAGCATGAGCACCGAAATCGCCCCCGCCCCGCAGGGTAACGTCGCCGAAGAACAGCGTCCACGCATCGCCGTCTCGGCGCTGACGACGAACCTGCGCGAATACGGTCTGATTATCGCGCTGATCGTCATCATGCTGTTCTTCCAGTTCACCACGTCGGGAACGCTGTTTAAGCCGGTCAACCTCAGCAATCTCGTGCAGCAGAACTCCTTCATCATCGTGATGGCGCTGGGCATGCTGCTGGTCATCGTTTCCGGCTATATCGACCTCAGCGTCGGATCGGTCGCCGGTTTCATCGGCGCGCTGGCGGCAAACATGATGGTCATCTGGCAGCTCGGACCGCTCAGCAATCCGCTGGTGGTTTCGATCGTCTGCCTCATCGTGGGCGGCCTGATCGGCGCGGCGCAAGGCTATTGGATCGCCTATCACCGAATACCGAGCTTCATCGTGACGCTGGCGGGCATGCTGATCTTCCGCGGCATCTGCCAGGCGCTGCTGGGCGGCGGATCCTCGGTCGGTCCGCTTCCGGACGATTTCAAAATGCTCAGCTCCGGCTTCATCCCGGATGTGATCGGCCCGCTGACGCTGATCCCGCCGACGGTCAATGCGGCCGGCAAGACCATCATGGGCAGCGGCCTGACACTGCACATGACGACGATCGTGCTCGGTCTGATCGCCGTGCTGGCCTATGCCTATTTCGGGGTGAGGACGCGACGCAAGCGCGAACGCCATGGCTATGAGGCCGAGCCCTTCCCCCTGTTCGTCATCAAGACGCTGGTCGCCAGCGCGCTGGCGCTGTTCCTGGTTTATGAGTTCGCCAGCTACAGAGGCTTGCCGGTGGTGCTTCTCGTCATGGGCGTGCTGATCTCGCTGTTCGTCTTTGTCACCAAGCGCATGACCATCGGCCGCCGTATCTACGCGATGGGCGGCAATGCCAAGGCGGCGCAACTGTCGGGCATCAACACCGAGCGGCTGACGCTGATGGTGTTCATCAATATGGGCGTGCTGTCGGCGCTTGGCGGCCTGATCATCGCGGCGCGCCTCGGCCAGGCCGTGCCGGCGGCGGGCCTCGGCTCCGAGCTCGACGTCATCGCCGCCGTCTTCATCGGCGGCGCCTCGGCGATGGGCGGTGTCGGCCAGGTCATCGGCGCGGTGGTCGGCGGCTTCATCATGGGCGTGATGAACAACGGCATGTCGATCATGGGCGTCAATGTCGACTGGCAGCAGGTGGTCAAAGGCCTGGTGCTGCTCGGCGCCGTGATCTTCGACGTCTACAACAAGAACAAGGCTTGAACAGGCTTTAGAGCAATTCCAGGAAAAGTGTGAAACGGTTTTCCGCCCGGAATTGCGCCAAGACAATGAGTTAGGGCGGTTCGCCGTTTCCGTGAAACGGTGAACCGCTCTAGTCGAGGCAAGCAGGAGGCATACGATCGCGGCGCTGCCGGCAAACCCACCGGCGTAAAGAAGTTCCCTGAGGGACCAGGCCCGCGAGCGCAATCCGAACGGAGAATATCAACCGTGGCATGGACGACGTCCCGGCCGCGCTGAGCAAGGTTTGCCGTTTTGGCAACCCTGCCAAGGCAAATGAGAGAGGATTCATCATGCTGATCTCCCAGATCCTTGACGACGCCGAGACCATCCGCGTCGTCGCCCGCAATGGCGGCAAGACCCGGATCATCAACGGCGCCCGTAGCGTCTATTCGCTGGCGATGGAGGCTGCCCGCACCGGCGTCGGCCTCGTCGCGTTGATCGAACGCAAGGGGCTTGGCGAGACGGTCGATCTCGAGGCGGCCTACAAGAAGGGGCGGCTGCTGTCGCCGATCAACCACCCCGACCCGGCGCATCTGCACCTGACCGGCACCGGACTGACGCATCTGGGTTCGGCCGCGACACGCGATTCCATGCACAAGAAGCTCAGTGCCGACGGCGAGGAGCAACTGACCGATTCCATGAAGATGTTCCGCATGGGGCTGGAGGGCGGCAAGCCCGCGAAAGGCCAGATCGGCGTGCAGCCGGAATGGTTCTACAAGGGCAACGGCACGATGGCGGTGGCGCCAGGTGCCGCACTCCTGTCACCGGCTTTCGCCAAGGACGCCGGCGAAGAGCCGGAGGTGGCCGGCATCTATGTCATTGGCGACGACGGCGCGCCGTTCCGTGTCGGCTTCACGCTGTCGAACGAGTTTTCCGACCACGTCACCGAACGCGTGAACTATCTCTTCCTCGCCCATTCCAAGCTGCGCAACGCCTCGTTCGGGCCGGAAATCCTGATCGGCGACCTGCCGTCCGACATCCGCGGCACCTCGCGCATCCTGCGCGACAGCGAGGTGCTATGGGAAAAGCCGTTCCTGTCCGGTGAAGCGAACATGTCGCACACCATCGCCAATCTCGAACACCACCATTTCAAATATGCAGCCTTCCGCCAGCCGGGCGACGTGCATGTGCACATGTTCGGCACGGCGACGCTGTCCTTCGCCGACGGCATCAAGACCGAGGCAGGCGACGTGTTCGAGATCGAGGCCAAGGATTTCGGCCTGCCGCTGCGCAATCCCCTCGAGATCGAACAGCCGGTGAAGGTGGCGGTGAAGGCGCTGTAGAAAGGGTGATCTCCCCCCTTGAGGGGGAGATGTCGCCGAAGGCGACAGAGGGGGTCGTCGCGCGTGGAGCGCCGACGTCTTCTCGCGGCACCAGACGACGCTGGCGTTCTACGCGCAGCGACCCCCTCTGGCCTGCCGGCCATCTCCCCCTCAAGGGGGGAGATTGGCAGCTTCAACGTCTCAATAAATATCGAAGTCGAAATACTTGGCCTGGATCTTCTTGTAGGTGCCGTCGGCGACGATCGCGTCGATGGCCGCGTTGAGCTTGTCGCGAAGTGCTGTGTCTTCCAGGCGAACGGCAATGCCGGCTTGCGTTTCCGTACCCTTGACGTCGCCGACCAGCTTGCAACAGCCGTCGCTTGCCTTCTTCAGCCAGTCCATCAGCACGAACTTGTCCGAGATCACGGCGTCAAGCCGGCCGTTGGTCAGGTCGGTGATCGCCTCTTCCTGGGTCGGGTAGAGTTTTGCCTCCGCACCGGCCTTGCCATAGCTATTCTGGGCATAGTCGGCCTGCGTGGTCGAAGCCTGGGCGCCGACCGTCTTGCCGGCAAGGGCCGTCGGTTCGGTCGAGGTGAGATCGCTGTCCTTCGGCGCCACCAAAGCGAGCGGTGTCGTATAATATTTGTTGGTGAAGGAGACCTGCTTCTTGCGCTCCTCGGTGATGCTCATCGAGGCAATGATGGCGTCGAATTTCTTGGCCTGCAAAGCGGGAATGATGCCGTCCCAGTCCTGGGTGACGATCTCGCATTCGACCTTCATTTGCGCGCACAGCGCATTGGCGATGTCGATATCGAAGCCTTCGACCTTGCCATCGGCCGTAATGGTATTGAACGGCGGATAGGCGCCCTCGGTGCCGATCTTGATTTTCTCAACCGCCTGCGACAGCGAGCCGGCTGCCATCACCAGCATGGCAGCACCCGCTGCCGACATGATCCATTTCGAAATCTGCATTTTCTTGGTTCCCCTTGAACGCCAGCATCTTGACGACCAGCAAGGCAGCCAAGCATGGCGAGCCAGTACAGGCAAGTATTTTGCCTGACGGTAATAGGCGCTCAGCGCGCGGCGCGGAAATGCTTGGACAGCTTCAGGCCCTGCGCCTGGTAGTTGGAGCCGAGATCGGTGCCGTAGAGCGCCTGCGGCCGCTTCAGCATGTGCTCGTAGACCAGCCGGCCGACAATCTGGCCATGGTCGAGGATGAACGGCACTTCGTGGCTGCGCACTTCGAGCACCGCCCGGCTGCCGGTACCACCGGACGCGGAATGGCCAAAGCCCGGATCGAAGAAGCCGGCATAGTGGACGCGGAATTCGCCGACCAGCGGATCGAAGGGCGTCATCTCGGCGGCGTAGAGCGGCGGCACATGCACCGCCTCCTGGCTGACGAGGATGTAGAACTCGTCGGGATCGAGCACCAGCTCGCCGGCGCCGCTCTTGTGGATCGGCTCCCAGAAGTCGACGACCTCCTGTGCCGCGCGCTTGTCGACATCGACAAGACCGGTGTGATGCTTGCCGCGATAGCCGACCAGCCCGTTCTGATCGCCGTTGAGGTCGATCGACAGCGCGATGCCGCCGCCGGAAATGTTCGGCGGCTCGGTGGCGACCAGCATCTGCGCGCGATGCAACTCATTCAGCTCGGCTTCCGAAAGCAGCGCATTGCCGGTGCGGAAACGTATCTGCGACAGACGCGAACCGGTGCGAGCGACGATCGGGAAGGTGCGCGGGCTGACCTCCAGATAGAGCGGCCCATGATAGCCGGCAGCGATCTTGTCGAACTCGTGGCCGCGATCGGTCATGACGCGGGTGAAGATGTCGAGCCGCCCGGTCGAACTCTTCGGATTGGCCGAGGCCGAAATGTCCGCCGGCAATGCCAGGCTTTCAAGCAAGGGCACGATGTAGACGCAGCCGGTCTCCAGCACCGCGCCCTCGGCAAGATTGATCTCGTGCAGCTTCAGCCTATCGAGCTTTTCCGAAACCTTGTGGTTGGGACCCGGCAGGAAGGAGGCACGCACCCGCCAGGCCTTGTCGCCGAGCCTGAGATCAAGACTGGCCGGCTGGATCTGGTCGGCATCAAGTGCGCGCGCCGACTTCAGCGCGCCACACTGGAACAGCGCTGAAATGTCCTGATCGGGAAGAATGCCTGTCTGCCGCAAGGCTCCGCTCCTTAGCCGCTGGTACAAACCTCTTAATGAAGCCGGCAATTGACGCAAGCGTGGCGCGGGTCTAAAGGGTCGTTATCCCGTGGTGATTTGGCCGGTCGGCTTGCAGCCACGTTAAACAAGTCGCTAAAGGACCGTCGGGCCGCAAGGCCGTATGGACCGGTTGCGACTTTCGCGGCCGGTTTTTTTGTGTCTGGAAGAAGAGCGATGAGCACCAAGAAGCGCAACTGGAAGCCTCAGACGGCACTCGTGCACAGCGGAACGCTGCGTTCCGGTTTCGGCGAAACGTCGGAGGCGATTTACCTCACCCAGGGCTATGTCTACGAAACGGCGCAAGCCGCCGAAGCCCGCTTCAAGGGCGAGGAGCCGGGCTTCATCTATTCGCGCTATGCCAATCCGACCGTCGATATGCTCGAGAAGCGCATGTGCGCACTCGAAGGCGCGGAAGACGCGCGCGCCACCGCGTCCGGCATGGCCGCGGTGACGGCAGCCCTTCTGTGCAGCGCCAAGGCCGGCGACCATATCGTGGCGGCGCGTGCACTGTTCGGCTCCTGCCGCTGGGTGGTCGAGACGCTGGCGCCGAGATACGGCATCGAGGCGACGCTGGTCGACGGCACCGATATCGCCAACTGGGAAAAGGCGGTCAAGCCGAACACCAAGCTGTTCTTCCTGGAAAGCCCGACCAACCCGACGCTGGAAGTGGTCGATATCGCCGCCGTCGCCTCGCTTGCCAACTCGATCGGCGCGCGACTGATCGTCGACAACGTCTTCGCCACGCCCCTGCAGCAGAAGCCCTTGCAGCTCGGCGCCCATATCGTCGTCTATTCGGCGACCAAGCACATTGACGGCCAGGGGCGCTGTCTCGGTGGCGTCATCCTGTCGGACAAGAAGTGGATCGACGAGAACCTGCACGACTATTTCCGCCACACCGGACCAAGCCTGTCGCCGTTCAACGCCTGGACGCTGTTGAAGGGCCTGGAAACGCTGCCACTGCGCGTGCGCCAGCAGACGGAAAGCGCAGGCAAGATCGCGGATTTCCTGGCCGAGCGGCCGGAAATCGCCCGCGTCATCTATCCCGGGCGCGCCGACCACCCGCAGGCCGATATCGTCAAGAAGCAGATGTCGGGCGGCTCGACGCTGATCTGCCTCGACGTCAAGGGTGGCAAGCAGGCGGCCTTCGCCTTGCAGAACGCGCTCGACATCGTGCTGATCTCCAACAATCTCGGCGATGCCAAGAGCCTGATCACCCACCCGGCGACGACGACGCACAAGAATCTGAGTGACGAGGCGCGCGCCGAGCTCGGCATCGGGCCGGGTACGCTCAGGCTGTCGGTTGGCCTGGAAGATACTGACGATCTGCTTGAGGACATCGCGCAGGCGCTGAAGGCCAGATAAGAGGCCTTCAGGCGCCGGACGGCGTCTCTTCCAGCTCGGCCGCCTTGGTGCCGATGGTCATCGCGTTGCCGCGCCAGTCGACGGCACCGCCGAGCCAGCCGCGCGCCCACATCGCCGGCAGGATCAGGTCGCGCGCCATGATCGCCGCAACCATGCGTGGCGACAGGTACCAGCCCTTGGACCAGGCCAGGGCGCACTCGGGAAGATAGAAGGCCGCCAGCACGGCGATGGCGGTTGGCCAGAGGCTGATGCCGGCGCTTGCCGCCGCAATCAGCGCGAGCACCAGCGGCACCACCGCGCCTGTCAGGATTTCGGGTGCGAAGAACAGCGGGAAGGTGACGCGGCGCAGGCGCGCCCAGCGGGCCTGGCGTGACCAGATCTCGTCAAAGGTTCGCCGACCGAGCGGTTGCTCGAAGGGCGCGGCGACGAGATTGACGCGCAGGCCGAGGCCATTGACCAACTTGGTCGCGGCAGCGTCCTCGGCGATCTCGGCGGCCAGCGCGCGGATGCCGCCATTGGCATCGAGCATCGGCTTGTTCCAGAGCATGCTCTTGCCCTGGGCAAAGCCAAGGCCAAGCGCCTCGCCGGCATATTGCCAGCGTGCCTGCAGCGTGTTGAGGAAGGCGCATTCGACCTCGGCCCAGAAGCCAGCCGGCCGCGAACCGATCGGCGTCGAGCAGACAAGGCCAGTGTCGGGCCGCCAAGCAGCCATCAGGTGCTGGACGTAATCCCTCGGCATCAGCACGTTGGAATCGGCCAGGATAACCCAGTCGTGCCGGGCTGCTTCCCAGCCCTTGACGCAATTGTTGAGTTTCGGATTGGCGCTGATGCGGTCGTCGCCGACCAGAAGCCGGGCCGGCGCCTTCGGAAACCGGGCAATCGCCCTGTTTATCAGTTTGACCACCGGATCGTCGGCATGGGCGACGCAGAAGATCAGCTCGTAGCGCGGCCAGTCGAGCGAGAAGGCGCGCTCCAGCGTCTCGTGCGTGAATGGCTCCACGCCACGCGACGGCACGACGATCGACACCGGCAGCGGCTTGCCGGCCGGCGGCGCGACAATGCGTCGCCGTTTCAGACGCGAAGCGGCAAGCCTGATGCTGGC
>NZ_RZRQ01000778.1:0-409 GCF_003997785.1 Mesorhizobium sp. M7D.F.Ca.US.004.01.2.1
ACCATGGGCAACCCGCGTGTCGATGCCATCTCGACCACCAGTTCTTCGATAGCTTGGTCGGAAAGGCGGGTCTGCAGTATCGTACGAATCCGCTTGACCAGTTCGTGCACCGGCAAAGGCAAGAGATCCTCGGCATCATCGATAAGCCGACTGACTTCGATCACAACGTCAGCATCGATGTCGCTCGGCAAATTTCGCATATGCCATCTCCGATCGAGGTAAATATTGCCGGTCTACCTGCCCGTTGTCGAGAGGTGCGATGTTCCGCTTCGACCTCAGTCGCTGCGTAGGATTTTCGCTTCTAACGCCGCTACAACGAAGGCCCGTCTCGCTACCGGCGGCTGAGCTTCACCACGCAGAACCTGAAGACATGCATCCATGGCCAGTTTTCGCTTGTTCGTCTGATGCT
>NZ_RZRQ01000779.1:0-406 GCF_003997785.1 Mesorhizobium sp. M7D.F.Ca.US.004.01.2.1
GCAGGAACAGTGGGGATGAGGCTGGTGGAGCGCCCCTAGCCGCAGGCGGCAATAAACGATGTCATGGTACAGGTTCATGCCGCGGGCTTCGTCAACACCGAACTGGAGTGGCCTTCGACCTGGGCCGATCGAGCCTTCCGTACCCGGACGCCATCGATCCTCGGCCATGAGCTGGCCGGTGTGGTCACCGCGCTCGGCTATGGCACGACGGGGCTTTCAATCGGCCAGCGAGTGTTCGGCCTCGCCGACTGGCATCGCGACGGCACGCTGGCCGAGTATGTCGCCATGGAAGCACGCAATCTCGCCCCGCTGCCGGGCGACGTTGACTTCACGGTGGGTGCGAGCCTGCCCATCTCCGGTCTGACCGCGTGGCAGGGACTGTTCCAGCTCGCCCGCCTTCAGGCGG
>NZ_RZRQ01000780.1:0-405 GCF_003997785.1 Mesorhizobium sp. M7D.F.Ca.US.004.01.2.1
GCCTGGCGAAACCCCAAGGCGCGCGACATGGATGCGGTCGTCGCCATGGTCGAGGGCGTGAAAGCGCTGGGCATGGAGACCTGCATGACGCTCGGCATGCTCGATCTTGATCAGACCGTTCGTCTGAAACAGGTAGGTCTCGACTATTACAACCACAACATCGATACGTCGGAACGCTACTACAGCGAGATCATCAGCACGCGCAGCTTTGCCGACCGGCTCGATACGCTCGAGCTTGTCCGCCAATCCGGCATCAAGGTCTGCAGCGGCGGCATTGTCGGCATGGGCGAAGAGCCGCTGGACCGGATCGACATGCTGGTCACGCTGGCCAATCTGCCGGAGCATCCGCAAAGCGTTCCGAGCAACATGCTTATCCCGATCTCCGGCACCCCGCTTGCGGAAGCC
>NZ_RZRQ01000781.1:0-394 GCF_003997785.1 Mesorhizobium sp. M7D.F.Ca.US.004.01.2.1
CTATTGATTGCCGCTGGAGACTTTCAGCGACCGCGCCGGCCGGGTGTCGGAACTGGCCGGAGCGGCGGGCTGCTGCTGGTCGGCAGATGCTCGCTTGTCGCTCGATGGCAGCTTGCCGAGATCGACCTTGGGCGTTTCGCTCTTGCCGTCGCGCCAGACGGGGACATCAACCGACTTGCCCGGCGAATAGGCTCCGATCAGGCGGGCGAAGTTCCTTCGGCGAAGCGACGTCCTTGCCCTCGACCTGGGTGATGACGTCGCCAGCGATGATACCGGCCTTCTTGCCGGGGCCATCGTCCTGGGCGCTGGACACCAACGCGCCATTGTTGGACTTCAGACCGAGCGATTCGGCGATGTCAGAGGTGACCGGCTGGATTTCGACGCCGAGCCAGCC
>NZ_RZRQ01000782.1:0-389 GCF_003997785.1 Mesorhizobium sp. M7D.F.Ca.US.004.01.2.1
TCTGATGAGGGAAACTCCGCAGCAGGATCGTCGCTGCGTCGTTCACATCGAATATGATGCGCTCACGGTCATGCCGGCCAACTTGCACCACCACGGGCCGGACGAACCTGCTCGACATGCAATTACACTCTCAATTCCGACCGTGACACGGTCTTCGCTATCATGACGTTGGGTCAATTTATACATTTGTGGCTAGGGCCAGAACAGAACTGACGGTTGCCCAATCTCAAGACAAGTTGCCTGCCGAATTTCAGCAGGCCGCTACCTGAATTCGGATGGGCACCGGTCTTGTTGCGCAAGGAAGCACAGCGAATTCCGACGTGTCCGGAAGGTGAAGCGGCGCCTGGTCTTAGGCTCGGGCTTTCCTGGACGGTGCCAGCCTTGAGGGG
>NZ_RZRQ01000783.1:0-386 GCF_003997785.1 Mesorhizobium sp. M7D.F.Ca.US.004.01.2.1
CGACGTGCAACTGCTGCCATCCCTCGGCAAACTCAGGCGTGACGTACCGATCGTCTATCGACTGAAATGCCATCAGGAGCAGGACAGCACGCAAGCTGTGGGCTGCCAGCTCGGCGATCCCCAGGGAACCAGAACCATTGTCGTCGCAGGCGATTCACACGCAGCACAATGGATCCCGGCCATCGACAAGATTGCCAGGGACCGCAAGTGGAAATTGGTCACCTTCACCAAGGCTGCATGCCCTTTCACCCTTGCCGCGGTGACGGATGAAGGTAAGCCGTATGAGGCCTGCGCAACATGGCGCGACAACGTTCGCGCCGAGATCAGGAAATTGCGGCCAGACCTGATGTTCACCAGCCAGTCTCGCTATTCCGACACACCGGAGC
>NZ_RZRQ01000784.1:0-384 GCF_003997785.1 Mesorhizobium sp. M7D.F.Ca.US.004.01.2.1
GGCTACAATGCCAGCTTCGCGCCGCAAGACCGGTCGCGGTTTCTGGGCGAACTCGATCGCATCTTGCGGCGTGCCATGAAATCGGCCACACCGGATTAGCGCTATCCAGGGCTGGAACCACCATGGCCGCCGAAGCTCCGATAGACAAACCCATGCAGCGCCACATGCTGTTTGCTGTGTCTGCCTGCTTCGGCGTCTTTGCGCTTCTGGTGGCGTTGCTGCTGCACGCTCCGCTTGCCTATTCGATCGGCGCCAACGCGTTCTTTGCCGCCTATGTCATTCTCGTCGTCGCCCAGATGCCGAAGTTCACCGGCAGGTATCTGAGCAAGAATGCGCGCGCCACCGACCAGCCGGTGCTGGTCATCTTCGCCGTGACGCTTGTCG
>NZ_RZRQ01000785.1:0-314 GCF_003997785.1 Mesorhizobium sp. M7D.F.Ca.US.004.01.2.1
CGGCACCGGGTCCCGGATTGTCCGAGGCGAAGTTCGGCGTGCCGTGGCGCATCGGCACGAAGGCGGCCGGTGGCTGGGTTGCCGACAGCAGATGCCCGTCGGCGGAAAACCGATAGATGTTCGGGCCGTATTCGTCGGAGATGAACATCGAACCATCGGGCAGCCGCACGATCGCCTCGTTGTCGAGCGCCAGCTTGCCATTGTCGGCTTGCGGCAGGATCGGCATGTCGCCGCTTGCCGCGCGCACGCCGTTGAGTGGGTCGAGGCCTGTGGCATCAGCCCCCTTGTCGTCGGTGAGAAGCATGGTGTCGGCG
>NZ_RZRQ01000786.1:0-370 GCF_003997785.1 Mesorhizobium sp. M7D.F.Ca.US.004.01.2.1
AGTACAACGCCGTCGGCGCCTTCGCCGTCGCCTCATTGCTTGCCGGCCTGGCGCTCGTCACGCTGGTCTTGAAAACACTTCTCGAGATGCGCTACGGCGCCGAGATCGCCGCATCGCGCGGGCATTAATGCATGTCGCCCAAAAGTGGGACCCGGTTTTGGGACAACGACATGCATGAAACAAGAAGTGTATGTCGCCCAAAAATGCCTAGCGGTTTTGGGACAACGACATGCATCGAATGAAAAGGTTCTGTCGATGGAAGTTCGCGTTGCCAACGTGCGCAAGGAGTTTGACCGGTTTCCGGCCCTCCACGACGTGTCGCTCGACATCAAGTCGGGCGAGCTGATCGCGTTGCTGGGGCCGTCCGGCT
>NZ_RZRQ01000787.1:0-360 GCF_003997785.1 Mesorhizobium sp. M7D.F.Ca.US.004.01.2.1
TGTGGTCGAAGGGCGGCACCATATGGGCGCCGCAGCTTTCGGTGAATTCGAAGGCGGCGCGATAGCAGTCGTCGAAAAAATCGCCGACCAGCCTGATCTCGATGAAATCGCCGCCGAACAGCCTGGTCTTGTCGATCTTCTGCTGCGGCGCCCATATGGTGCCGCCCTTCGACCACAAGGACATCATCGAGGGGCAGGCAACCGTCGCCTATGAGATCGCAGACCAGATGCCGGGCGCCCGCATGCCCGATATCATCATGCTGCCGGTTGGCGGTGGCGGGCTTGCCGCCGGCGTCACCCACTATTTCGCCGATCAGGGCCGGGAAGCGCGCTTCGTCTTCTGCGAGCCGGCCGGCGCGC